>DASVOW010001020.1:0-5519 GCA_036383155.1 Ktedonobacterales bacterium | reverse complement strand
CCACATGACAACAACCTCCCAGGACGTGTTATCACACTCCAACATCCGCAACCATCCATACGTCACGTCTCATACCAGGTTTGGAAAGGAACTCCACTCATGCCGCGCGCTATAGCAGACTTCCCACCATCCCCCGCGCAGTCATCATCGCGACCGCCTCAACTCTCGCCCTTTCCCACCATCGCTCACCACACCAAATTCAAAATACCGGCAAAAACGGCAATATCCCTCGCCTGCCCCACAACTCCCGCTCCAAACCTGGGGCCGTCCGCAACACCGGCAACGATTCCGGCAACGATTCCGGCAACATCTCCGGCCACAAAACATCGCCCAATCTTAACCCGCGAAGGCGGATTTTGCGGCACGCAGTGCCTTCAGGCGCGGTTTCAACCGCCCGCTCCCAACCTCCGGCTTCCCCATCGCTGGCCACTGCTCCGGCCACTGCTCCGGCCACTGCTCCGGCCACAATCTACACGACCCCACCCACCGCTCCCACACTACCGAAGGCGATCCGGCATCTCCTCATATTCGACGGACGTAAACCAAGTTTTCAGATGCTATTGACATCAAATGGGCCTGAATGTAAAATAGTTTTTAGAGTTGTAAAAATAATGTTTTCACGGAGGTGCGTCCATGAGTCCCGAGTTGCGCGAGCTGCCGATTCGAGCAGTGGATTGCTTGAAATACATCTACAAGCTGCGCGAGCGCGGTGAGCGTGTCACCACGTCCGCGATGCGCGAGATGTTGCAGGCGCAAGAGCCGAGCGGACAGCTCAGCGAGGCTACCGTCACCCAGCTCTTCAAGTGGCTGGCGGAAAAAGATTTCGTGGTGCACGAGCGCTACCACGGCGTCGCGCTGACGCCCAAAGGCGAGTATGCCGCATCCGAGCTGGTGCGTCACCATCGCCTGCTGGAGCTCTTCCTCGTGCAGATCATGGGATTCAGCCTCGATGCGGTGGATGCCGAGGCAGAGCGCCTGGAGCACGCCATCTCCGAGGAATTCGAAGATCGCATTGACGTGCTGCTCGGCCACCCGACGACAGATCCCCACGGCGACCCAATACCCAGCAAGTCCGGCGAGGTGATCGCGCAAGAGACGCAGCCGCTCTCCGAGCTTGCCCTTGGTCAGCAGGCGGTCGTCCAGCGGGTGTCGGATGCCGATGCCGATCTGCTGCGCTACCTCTCGTCGCTCGGCCTCGTGCCTGGCGCGCACATCTGCGTCCACGAGCGTGCGCCCTTCGGTGGACCGCTGCGCGTGCATGTGGGCGATCCCGACGACGGCGCGGAGCATGCCATCGGGCCGCAGGTCGCCGCGGGCGTGCGTGTCGCCCCTCGCGCCCGCTGATCACACTATTTCAAAGAAGCATTCATCGTCACATACACTCGTCAAAAGTTCACGTACATTCACACATAGCATAGGTCAGGAAATCGTATGAATATCGTCGTGCGTGGCGCCAAAGGCGCGAATGATGGAAAATCCGGGCCAATGGCGCAAGTAGCGGCCCCCGTGGGCAGCGCGCGCACGGTAGCTGCGGCGCGCGCGGCGCTGGGGACAGAGGGCAAGATCGGCCTGCGCCAGATCCTGCCATTTCTTGGCCCCGCCTTTGTCGCCGCCGTCGCCTATATCGACCCTGGGAACTTTGCTACCAATATCCAGGCCGGCTCGCAGTTTGGCTACATGCTGCTCTGGGTGATCCTCGCCAGCAACCTGATGGCCGTGCTGCTGCAAACACTCTCGGCCAAGCTTGGCATCGCCACCGGACACAACCTGCCCGAGATCTGCCGCAAGCATCTGCCGCGCCCCGTCTCTATCGGCCTGTGGGTCGCCGCTGAAATCGCCGCGATGGCGACAGACCTCGCGGAATTCCTCGGCGCAGCCATCGGCTTCAACTTGCTCTTACATGTGCCGCTCCTGGCAGCAGGGCTGCTCACCGGCGTAGCGACGTTTGCCATTCTCGCGCTGCAGCGCTTTGGCTTCCGCCCGTTTGAAGCCGTCATCGCCGTGCTCATCGCTGTCATCGCCGGTAGCTATCTCATCGAGACGATCCTAGCGAAGCCAAATTGGGGGCAGGTTGCCTTCCATACTGTCGTGCCGCAGCTCGCGGGACGCGATAGTCTCATGCTGGCGGTTGGCATTCTCGGCGCGACTGTCATGCCCCACGTCATCTACCTGCACTCCGCGCTCACCCAGCATCGCATTCGCCCGCGCAACGCCGTCGAGGCGCGCGCCATCCTCCGCTTCGAGCAGTTCGACGTGCGGCTGGCGATGGGAGTGGCCGGGCTGGTCAACGGCGCGATGCTGCTGATGGCCGCCGCCGTCTTCTACAGCAGCGGGCATACTGGCGTCTCCACCATCGAAAATGCCTACCAGACGCTGACGCCACTGGTTGGCAACGCCGCGTCGGCGCTCTTTGGCGTCGCGCTGCTGGCTTCGGGTCTCTCCTCCTCGGCAGTGGGGACGCTGGCCGGTCAGGTCATCATGGATGGCTTCCTTGGCTGGAAGATTCCCGTCTGGCTGCGCCGTCTGATTACGATGGTGCCTGCGCTGGTGGTCATCGCGATCGGCGCGGACCCGACATCGACGCTGGTGCTCAGTCAGGTGGCGTTGAGCTTCGTGTTGCCGTTCGCCATCGTGCCGCTGCTCTACTTCACCAACCGGCGCGACATCATGCGCGGATTGGTCAACAGACCCACGACGCGCATGCTCGGCTGGATCGTCGCCACCATCATCATCCTGCTCAACCTGCTGCTCCTCTATCAGACCTTCTTCGGCGCACGCTAAACCGCGCCAGCCGCCAGCTTCATTGCGGCAACTCAGTGTAGCCCATCAGGATACGGTCGGAAAGCAAGCCCAGGCAGCTCAGATTGGGAAAGCCTGGGCCTTGCGCCACCCCAGCGAGCATCGGTAGATGCAGCCGTGGCTCTACGCCCTCCAGGCCCAAGTCTGATCCAATAGCCCGTTCGAACGCTGATACCGTCAGCGGACCAGCCAGCTCGGCCAGCCGCGCCCGAGTTCCGTCATCCAGTAGCGAGAGGAACCACAGAGCATCGAAGCCGCGCGCCACCACCACATAGTCATACTGCATCTGTCTCGTTGTCCCGCCATAGGTTGACTCCACGACGATGCCATTCTCCATCGCTCGTATGCGTACGGCATTGCCGGTAACGGACCGCACGTTCCACGCCTGTGTCAGCTCCTGCACCGCCTGCACCGAAAACACTCCACGGTCGGCCCGCCGCACAAACTCGCGCCGATCCTCCTCGGTCAGACTCAGCCAGCGCACCGCGTGCGTGTGGATCAAGTCCTCGTCTGCCCCTGGCACGGACGGGTGCCGCTTGCCCAGCGCAGTCGAGCGATGTGGATCAGGATTGGAGAAAAGCTGATTCTCCTCAAAGCCCTCATCCCGTGAGTAGATGACACCGCGTGAGCTGAGAATCTCGATGTTGGCACGGTCGCCTAGCGTCTCCAACAACGCCATCACCGTTGCCGCTGCCGTCTCCCCTGTGCCGACGATGCCGATGTGCAGCGGCATTGTGAGTGCTGGACGCAAGCGCATGAAGTAATCGAGAGCCTGCCACACGTTGCCGCCGTCGAGCACACGCGGATCGCCTGTAGGCTGCCCCGCCAGCCTGATCGGCGTACCTGGCCCCGTGAGCACCAATCCGTCCCCCTCAATCATTTCGTCCTGGCTGTCTCGCTCACGGCCCTGTACCTCCTCCGCTGGCAACGCGACACGACACTGCAACCGCCAGCGCCGCCCGTCTTCCGTCAGTCCGATGCTGACGACCTCGGTTCGCACCACCTCCGCTTGCGACTTCTCCGCCACCCACCGGAGGTACGCCGACCACTGACGATGCAGTGGGCGCGGCCTACCCCTATCGACCCACTCGGAATACTTGTATTCCTCGATCAAGTGCGTCTGCCATGAGTACGCTGTCATCGCTTGATCTACGACCTTGTTCAGCGTTGCATCGCCCCAGCAGGTCGAGTCGTAGGGAAATCCAACATCCTTCTCCGGCGAGGTGCCGAGCACACGTCGTCCGTCGGTGAATCCATGCTTGCCCGACCAATCCGCGCCGACTCCCGTCTTATCCACTAGCACCACGCGCGGCACGGCGAATCCGAGGCTATTCAGTGCTGCCTGCTTTGCCGCTATTGCTAGTCCCTTCGGCCCTGCCCCCAGCACGAGTAGCGTACGCCGCGTTTCCCGTTCAGCGTCACTGCCCCTTCCGATTCCGCTCTTCCCAGCGTAAGCGTATGCCATTCCGCACTGTCCTCTCTGCTATGACACATGCTCTGCACCGCAATCCGCCACCCGCCTCAAAGCGTATAGCCACGTCGATCGACGCGTCAAGTCACCGTTGTTCATATGCCCATCTGCGTTTTAAGATGGCGTGCGATACGACTTATACCCTATGCCACCACATCCCACACTGCGAATTGACGCTGTGTGATACGGGCATGATTGCGCGCCTGCTCGCAAACTGTGATCTACGTCACACTTTGCCACTGAGGTGTAACGAACCATAGTCGTCAGGTGTGTCTGAGAATGGGGGCGCCCTCCTGCGGGCGCAACGGAACATTTTCAGCATGCGCTACGTCCACTGAGAGGAAGAGACGACACTATGGCGACCGCATCATCCACCGACGCTCGTCCCATCGCGATGCTCGATCATCCGGCGCTTCCCATGACGAGCGGCGTACCCACCAGCGGCAAGCAGCGGTCGCCGGAGGACAACACCATGCCCGCGATCGGCGATAGGACCCCATTGGAAACGCCCCTCGCGAGCCAGGATGCATTTGAAGCGCTCTTTCTACAATTCGAGCGCCAGGTCTTCGGCTATCTCATGCGCATGACGGGCGACGAGCAGACGGCGCGCGACCTGAGCCAGGAGACGTTCCTGCGCGCCTGGCTCCACTTCGCCAAGCTGAGCACCTACGACTCCCCGGCGGCGTGGCTGTTCCGCGTCGCCACCAATCTTGCCATCAGCCACCTGCGCCGCCGCTCCACGCTCGTCGGCTCGGCGCAGCTCCTGGGCGACGACGATAGCCCCGCCCGCAGCGACCCCGCTATGCACTTCGTCGAATACGATCTCGTGCAGCGCACACTCCTCGCGCTCTCTCCCAAGCAGCGCGCGACGCTGGTGCTGCGCGAGGTCTACGGCTTCACCTGCGACGAGATCGCCCGTGTGCTCGGCTGCTCGCGCGACGCCGCCAAGATGACGCTCTGGCGCGGACGCGAGCAGTTTCGCGCCCGCTACACCCGCGAGAATGGCCACCGCTAGACCATTGCGCAAACTGCGCGGTTGCCTTAGAATGCGGCACGGAAATGTGACACGGGAAGTACCATATAGGAGTGTATGCGACTATGCCAGGAAGACATGGACACGCGACCCCACGGGAATCCCAGAAACAGGCTTACTCCGCCCATTTCGCCCCGCGTGCCCGCCGCGCGCCTGCGTCAGTAGCGACGGTACTGTGTCTCGTGTCACTATGCGTGTTTGTCACCGGCTGCGGTG
>DASVOW010001019.1:0-3490 GCA_036383155.1 Ktedonobacterales bacterium | reverse complement strand
TTTGTCGCGGCCGATCTGACGAATCCGGAGAGCGCACGGCGTGCCGTGACGGAGACGATTGCGGCGGCAGGGCATCTCGACATCCTGGTGAATAACGCGGGGATTCAGCATGTTGCGCCGATCGAGGAGTTCCCTGAGGCGAAGTGGCGGCAGTTGATCGAGATCATGCTGACCGCGCCGTTCCTGCTGACGCAGGCGGCGCTTCCGGGCATGTATGCGCGCGGGTGGGGGCGCATCATCAACGTAGGGTCGGTTCACTCGCTGCGGGCATCGGCGTATAAGTCGGCCTATGTGGCGGCGAAGCATGGGCTGCTGGGGCTGACGCGCGTGACCGCGCTGGAAGGCGCGCCGCATGGCGTGACCTGCAACTGCATCTGTCCCTCGTATGTGCGGACGGCGCTGGTGGAGAAGCAGATCGCGGATCAGGCTCGGATCCATGGCATTCCTGAATCGGAGGTTGTGGAGAAGATCATGGTGGCGGAGGCGCCGATTCACCGGCTGCTGGAGCCAGATGAGGTGGCGGCCTACATTAGCTTCCTGTGCTCGGATCAGGCGGCTGGCGTTACGGGGAGCGCGGTCACGATCGATTGTGGCTGGACGGCGCACTAGCGAGGCGATACAGTGCCGGGATGCCAGCGTTTAAACCGACGTGATAGTATTATGGGCAGGCTTTCGATGTTGCTCATGTATTCTCGTTGGCGTGCGATGGCGACGACGTGACATGATTGGGGGAAGGGGCATTCTTCCCTCCAGCCTACTTTTTATCGGCAGATTATCGGCAGATGCGCCGCGCGATATCGACTGGGCGCCAGGATGAACATGGAGAAGCGGCGATGGCGACGCATAACCGTCGAGATTCTGGTGCGACAGATGCTCGCGCGGACGGCGCCGCGAGTGAATCAAGCGAAGCGATTGTGGCTAAAAATGGAACGGGGTCGCTGGCGCCTGTGACAGCACGGGGCGAGGCGACGCGCAGGCGCATTCTCGACGCCGCTGAGGAGGTCTTCGGCGAGCAGGGCTACCATGAGGCGAGCGTGTCGGAGATTACGCGACGCGCGGGTGTCGCACAGGGTACCTTCTACATTTATTTCAATTCCAAGCGGGAAACATTCGTCGAGCTGGTCGAGGATATCGGCGAGCGCCTGCGGGCGGCAACCTCCGCGGCGATACGCGATAGCGCGAATCGGCTCGACGCCGAGCGTCAGGGGTTCACGGCGTTCTTCAGGTTTGTGTATGAGCACCGGCAGATGTATCGCATCGTAGAGGAAGCCGGGAGGGTGGCCCCTGAGGCGGCGCGCGAGTATTACCGGCACATCAGCGTCGGGTATGAGCGCGGGCTCAGCGCGGCGATGCGGGCGGGGCAAATCCGCGAGGGGAATGTCGAGGCGCTGGCATACGTACTGATGGGCATTGGCCACTTCCTTGCTTTGCGCTGGCTGATCTGGCCAGAGGATCAGGGTGCGGAAGGGGCTTATGCGCAGGATGCCGGTGTGCCGCTGTCGGCGTCGATGTTGCCCGAGGATGTGTTCGAGACGGTGATGGCGTTCATTACACGGGGACTTGCGCCTGATAGCGCGAGGTGAGTGAGGGTAGCCAGGATAGCGTAACGTGAGCGTGGCGTGCGTAAGCCGCCACGATGTGGGCAGAGACACGGCCAGCGAGGTCTTATTTGGCTGGTGGCAGCAGGTGATGAGGGTGGCCATCAGGGGCACCGGGAACGTCACTGTCGTTCCTCGTGGCCAGAGTGGCCGGCATCGCTCTCAATTTTCCTCCTGAGCAACGATCGAGCAATGATAGGGTAGCACTCCATGATGACGATGGTGAGCGCCATCAGGGTGGCTCCGCGCCTGACGCGGTCTACCAGGGCTTGGAGCCTATCATGGCTGCTGGAAGACAGTCTAAAGCGAATGGTGTGTCCAGCATGCGTATCAGGAACAGTTATTCCGTAACGCCGCTGGAACTCGCGCGCGGTGGCGCGGTCGCCCCGTTGGAGAGTCGCAAGCCCGGTAACCAGAGCGCCGCTGAGCATCAAGCCAGCCAGGAGGGCGTTTTCGATAATCCAGGGAATATTGGGAGGACCGCCTGACGCGCCCTCGGCGTTGCCGAAGGCAATGTTGTTGCTGCTGAAGAGTAGCAGGTAGACGCCCGTGAGGATGAGCGTGAAGTGGTGGGCGTAGTGCCCTCGCTTGTAGGCGAATGCGGCAATGCCCCCAATGCCGGTGAGAATAAAAATAACGCTTACCACCGGCGTGATGCGCATGAATCCGAGGAGCACGCCGCCACGTGTGAGCTGAGGAATGAGGCCCAGCACGCCCAGAGGCAAGAGCGCCAGGCCTACCAAGAGGGCGTAGTAGGGTGCGACGGGCACCTTGACGATATAGCGGCGCTCCTCCTTAAATTGTTCGGTGCGCTCGCGTTCTTGCACGCTGATCTGCCGATGTTGTCCCTGGGCGAGAGTCATCAAGCAGTGTCCTTTCAATTATCTGCAGGTCGATAGGTGTTCGGTGAGCCTTGCTACGGTCAGTGCATATTCGACGGTATAAGCCGCATGCTGCGGGCCAACGCGTGGTGTCCGCTCGTGGTGTTGATCTTGCTGACACGCGAAAAGCGTGCGTGATGGCGTACTCACGCGATTATGGGGAGAAAGGATGCAGCGATGGCTAGCAGTACAATCGAGCGCGGCCAGGAAGTGGCTCGCTCGGTGGCGGAAACCCCAATCCTCCTCTGGGTGCGCACGACGGATCACAAACGCATTGGTCTTATGTATATCTACACGGCCTTCATCTTCTTCCTCCTCGGTGGCATCGAGGCGACGATTATACGCACGCAACTCGCCGTGCCAGACTCGAAATTGATCACGCCAAGCCTCTACAACGAGCTGTTCACGATGCATGCCACGATCATGATCTTCGCATTCATGATGCCTGTCTTTGTTGGGATCGCCAACTATGTGGTGCCGCTGATGATTGGCGCACGCGACATGGCTCTCCCACGGTTGAATGCGGCGAGCTACTGGCTTTACGTGGCCGGTGGGATAGTGCTGGCGACGAGCCTGGTGTTGGGCGCGGCGCCGGATGCGGGCTGGTTTGGATATGCACCACTGACCGAGGCGACGCCAGCGTGCTTGACCGGTTTGGGAACGCTGCCGGTGCAGGCTGTGACGCAAGCCGCCGCGACTGCCTCGGCGCAAGGACAGCAGGGCTGCTTCGCACCAGGCGCCAATATCGACTTTTGGGTACTTGCCCTCTCCTTGCTGGGTGTCTCGTCGATTTTGTCCGGAATCAACTTTATCGTGACGACCCTGTTCATGCGGACGCGGGGCATGACGATCCGCCGGATGCCGCTCTTGGCCTGGATGATGCTGATCACGGGGTTCCTGTTGATCTTCGCGCTGCCGAGCCTGACGGTTGACGGCTTCTTGTTGTTCTTCGACCGGCACCTAGGGACGCACTTCTTCCAGGCTGTCGCGGGGGGTGATCCGCTGCTCTGG
>DASVOW010001018.1:0-1835 GCA_036383155.1 Ktedonobacterales bacterium | reverse complement strand
GCGCCGGAGAATACGCTGGCGGCGTTTGAGAATGGCGTGGCGCTAGGCGCCGATGCGCTGGAGCTGGATATCCAGACGACACGTGAGGGCGAGCTGGTGGTGATCCACGATGCGACGGTGGATCGGACGACGAATGGGACGGGGCCGCTGTCGGCGTACTCGCTGGAGGAGCTGCGACGGCTGGACGCAGGGTATCGCTTCACGCGCGACGGTGGGCAGACGTTTCCGTTTCGGGGGAAGGGGCACGTCATACCGACGCTGAGCGAGGTCTTCGAGCGGTTTCCACGGCAGCGGGTGAACATTGACCTGAAGGAGAGCTCGGCGGTGCGGGAGCGGCGCCTGTGGGAGCTGATCCGCAAGATGGGGGTGGAGGAGCGTGTGCTGGTGGCGAGCGGCGATCTGCACGAGCCGATCGTGCGCTTCCGGCACTTCAGCGGCGGGCGTGTGGCGACTTCGGCGAGTGAGAAGGAGATTCGGCGCTTCGTGCTGACGCATTTTGCGCGGGCGACACGGTTGCTGCGACCGGCGTACGACGCGCTGCAGGTGCCGGAGACGCACCGAGGGATACGGGTGGTGTCGCCAAGCATGGTCGCGGCGGCGCACCGGCTGGGGCTGGAGGTGCATGTGTGGACGGTGGACGAGCGCGAGGCGATGGAGCGGCTGCTGAGCTGGGGCGTGGACGGCATTATGACCGACCGGCCTGATATGCTGGCGCAGGTGATGGCGGGCGCGGAATAGAACAGGTAGCGGCATCGGGGTGAGAATCCAAAGAGGTTGATGGCTGCACCGCACCACTACCAGCCGCATCACTGTGATCGCGAAGTTCCCCTGATTGCGTAGATGGCCAAGGCCCTTTATGCCTTTCGGCTGCTATTGTAAGATTCGCCTGGCGCGCGGCGTACTACCTATCAGTACCAACCTGACAGGAGGTGTGCGAGAGAGCGGGGAACGCTACGCGTTCACTCCCTCAGCAGCGACAGGAGCCGGCGCATGGGACGCTCGCGGGTAGATGATGCCATCCCCCAACTACCAGATGGGCAGCAAGGCACTGAGGAGGCAGACGAGTCTCAGCGGGATTCGTGGCTGGGGCAGTTGCAGCACGGCAACGCCCTGGCGCCAGCGCGTCTCGCGCTGCTACGCATGCGGCATGGCTGGCGGCTGCTGGGCACAACCGGCGTGGGCATGCTGGTGGCGGTCACGCTCATCTGCATGGTACCGATCTATAGCGCGCTCATCGCTAATATCCAGTTGCGGCACGCCCTCACCTCAGCTGTCCCTTCCCAGATTAACATCGCCACGTTTGTCGATCCTGGCATACTCTTGCCAACCGGCCTGGCCGATGTCAACGATCAGGTGGAGGCAATCCGGCAGCAGGAGCTAGGGGCATTCGCGCCAAACGACATGAGCTATCTGCAAAGCAAGCTGGCGTTCAATTTCGTGGAGCTCAACGGGAAAAACATCGCCAAAGAGCGGCCCGACTTGGGGTCAGACCAGGCGGAGCTCTTCGCCTACGATTACCGGCAGGCGCTATCGCATATGCAGGTGCTCGAGGGGCGGCTACCGCAAGACGTTCCTGTTGGGCAGCCGCCTGAGGTGCTCGCGACACCAGAACTCAAGGTGCATATTGGAGATCTCATCACACTCGAAGAGGTGGCGACATTCCAGCAGGTAGACGAGGCACTGACTCGGACACGCGTGCGTGTGGTGGGAATCTGGTTTCCCAAACACAACATCACCGATCCTTTTTGGAATGGTGTGAACTTCGAGGCGAGTGTGCGCTCGCTCGATGGTCCCCTCGTGTACAAGTTGCTCTTCACGCAGAAAGGATTGCTTGG
>DASVOW010001017.1:0-2744 GCA_036383155.1 Ktedonobacterales bacterium | reverse complement strand
GCGCAAGCCGGAGACGGTGCAGACGCTGCTGGCGGCATTCGCGCATACGGATGCGGCGGGCGAGGCGGTGTCGCGGATCATCAGCGCGGGGATCGTGCCTGCGGCGGTGGAGATCATGGACCGGCTGGCCATCGAAGCGGCAGAGGCGGCGGTGCATGCGAATTATCCCGATGCGACGGCGATCTTGCTGGTGGAGCTGGACGGGCCACGGACGGAGGTGGCGCAGCAGCAGGCACGTGTGGAGGCGATCTGTCGGGAGCGCAACGCGACGGAGATACGGTTTGCGCGCAACGATGAGGAACGCGCCCTAATGTGGAAGGGGCGCAAGGCGGCATTCGCGGCGGTGGGGCGGATCAGTCCGAACTATATCGTGCAGGACGGGTGATTCCGCGCACGGCGCTGCCGGAGATTTTGCGGGAGATCGAGGAGATGAGCGCGGCGTGCGGGCTGCGCGTCGCCAATGTGTTCCACGCGGGGGATGGGAATCTGCATCCGCTGGTGCTCTACGATCAGCGGGTGGAGGGGCAGGAGCAGCAGGCGGAGGAACTGGCGGGCGAGATCATTCGCCGGTGCGTGGCGCATGGTGGCAGTATCACGGGCGAGCATGGTGTCGGCGCGGAGAAGCGCGCGCACATGCCGGTGATGTTCACTGACGCGGATATGGCAACGCATCAGTTGATACGCTGCGCGCTCGATCCGAATAATCTGTGCAACCCAGAGAAGGTGTATCCGACGCCACGTTTGTGCGGAGAGACACCTGGGCCATATCGCCCGCATCCGCTGGAGGTCGCCGGACTGGCGGAGAGGTTTTAGGGGTGCTAGGGCTTTCGCCGTTGGATCAGCGGCTTCCGGAGTTCAATTGTAGGGCGCTGTTGAACTGTGAGGGCATGGTACAAATGGTACAATTCGAAGTGCCAAAGGCCACTACCATATGCGACAGTAATGGCAGCGACCTAGGAGTGAGTGATGACAGAACAATTGCGCCGGGCAGTGGAACAGATAGAAAAGCTGCCCGAAGACGAACAGAACGAAATTGCCGCTAACCTTCTCGCACTCGCCGACGAACGACAGTGGAAAAGGCTTCTTGCGCATCCAAAGACTGAGTCTCTGCTTGACATACTCTCGGCAGAGGCAGATGAGGAGGATGAAGCTGGGCTCACACGTCCGTTGAGCGAAAGCTATGAGTGACGTGTCGTCATGGCCTAACCGCACTAGCAAGCAGTTTCGCCAGCAGCTTGCCGCGTTGCCGGAGGACGTGCAGCGGCTGGCGCGCAAAGCGTTCAAATTGTACGAGGCAGATCCTAATCACCCTGGCCTCAATTTTGAACGGCTGAACACACGAGGAGAGTATTATTCAGCGCGAGTTAGTCAGCAGTATCGGGTGTTGGCGAAGCGCAAGCGCGACCACATGCTTTGGTTTTGGATTGGATCGCATACTGAGTACAATAAGCTGATTGACCAACTCTGACAGGGAATGTGCTTCATGCGGGTCCTGATCACTGGAAGTTCCGGTCAACTGGGGAGTGAAATCGCTCGCCAGCTGTGGGCGGAGCATGAGGTTGTGTGCGTAGATCTGGCGCGCGGGCCGTGGACAGCGCATGTGGGGAGTGTCACCGATCAGGAGCTGATGAGCGGGCTGGTGCGGGATGTGGATGCGGTGATTCATACGGCATCGCTGCATGCGCCACATGTGTCGCAGCTATCCAAACAAGCGTTTGTGGATACGAATATCAGCGGCACGCTGCATCTGCTCGAAGCCACCGTGCGGGCGCGTATCCGGCGGTTTGTCTACACGAGCACAACGTCTGTGTATGGGGCTTCGTTGGTGCCGACGGAGCGGGCCGTGTGGGTCACGGAAGATCTGACGCCACGCCCACGCGACATCTACGACATTACCAAGGTCGCGGCGGAGCAGTTGTGCGCGCAGTTCTCGGTCGAATATGGGTTGCCAGTCATCTGTTTACGGGTGTCGCGGTTCTTCGATGAGGAGCCGGATGTGGCGACGATTCATCGCCTGTATCGTGGGGCGGATGTCCGTGACATTGCGGCGGCGCATGTGCTGGCGGTGATGAACAAGGACATACAATATGGCCTCTACAACGTGTCGGCGCGCTCGCCGTTTATGCAGCACGATTTGGCAGACTTGTTGCGCGATGCTCCATCAGTGATCTTGCGTTATGTTCCGAAGGCGGCGGACATCTTTCAGGAGCTTGGGTGGAAGCTTCCGGGCAGCATCGATCGGGTGTATGTGATCGAGAAGGCTGAGCGCGAGCTAGGGTATTCGCCGCGCTATAATGCCGCTGAGCGGCTACAGGAGATACTGCCGACGTAAGGGGCAGGTGCTGTAGATAAATTGTCAGCAGTCGATCATCACCTAGGAGCGGAGGACGCGATGCGTACATCAATAGAGACACTGCAAAGCGAGCTTGCCGTGCTCGTGGGTGGGCATGCGCGAGCAGCGGTGGAGGGCGACGCGGTGGCGGGTGTCGTGCCGCAGGTGGTGGTCGAGCCGGAGATGGAGGAGCAGGTGGCGGCGGTGCTGACGTTCGCCTACCACCGGGGGCTGACGGTGCTGCCGCGTGGAGGCGGGACGCAGCTTGGCATGGGAGCGCCGCCAAGGAGCGGGGATATCGCGCTGAGCCTGGCGCGGCTGAATGGGATTGCCGAGCATGCGCCGCACGATCAGACGGTGAGTGTGGGGGCGGGGCTGACACTGGCAGAGTTGCAGGCCACGTTGGGGCATA
>DASVOW010001016.1:0-3443 GCA_036383155.1 Ktedonobacterales bacterium | reverse complement strand
AGCCGAGCACGCCTGCGCCAGACGCGCATGCTGGATGCTAGCCACAGGGTAATTACACTTAGCAGGGTTGCTGCTGTGAGACAAAACGCCTGGAAAGTCGCCGTGCTGGCACGATCCTCCCACTCATTCCAAATCCTTAGTTCTCGCATGCCGTCCGGGCCAGCTAGTAGCGGAGAAGGTGGTATCGTCGCCCATAGATAGAGGTACGCACCGGCCATCAACATCGCCCAGAGGAGTGGCACGCCAGCCAACACGAGCTGTCGAGACGTCCAACTGTTGCGCACGAGCGGAGGCAGCCCGACAACTGCACTCAGTGCCAGGTTCATACCAGCCAAGACAAGCAACGCCTCGGGCATATCGATACTCCTCCCCAGTCTCATCTGATAGATCTGTTCACCTATCAAACGCATGTGCCACCGCACATCATACAACCCAGCAGAGTATCAGCCCATAAAGCACATACAAGAACGTCCGGGACTTCAGAAGCACCTCAACCATCACCCACGGGTCGCCGCTTGTTGCGGCTTGCGCGTCTCGCGTGTGCGAAGCTGCCCACAGGCGGCCGCGATATCGTCGCCGCGCTCCGCACGCACACTGTTGCTCACGCCCCCACGCCGTAGCTCCTCGCGGAACGCGCGGATCGCCTCGCCGCTCGGCACATGATAGGCCGCCGCAGTCGCGTTCACCGGGATTAGGTTAACGTGGCAGAGTTGGCGCAGCGGCGAGAGCAGCGCGGCCAGCTCGCGTGCATGCTCCGCCTGATCGTTCACCCCCGCCAGCAGCACATACTCAAATGTCACCTGCCGGTTCGTCTTCGCCACATACGCGCGGCAGGCGTCGAGCACCGTCTCGATGGGATACTTCCGCGTTACGGGCATCGTCTGCAGGCGCATCGTGTTGTTGGGCGCGTGCAGCGAGATGGCGAGGTTCACCTGCAGCGGCTCCTCGGCCAGCCGCAAGATACCCGGCACCAGCCCGACCGTCGAGATCGTCATGTGCCGCGCGCCGATATTCAGCCCCTCCGGCATATTGAGGATACGCACAGCCTTGAGGGTATTGTCATAGTTATGCAGCGGCTCGCCCATCCCCATGAACACGAGATTCGTCACACGGTCAATCGTCTGCCCGTCCGGCGCAACCCAGGGACGCTGCCGCAGCTCCCGCGCGAAATACACCACTTGGGCGACGATCTCGCCCGCCGTCAGATGCCGGTCAAATCCCATCTGCCCCGTCGCGCAAAAGGTGCAGCCGTAGGCACAGCCCGCCTGCGTCGAGACACAGACCGTGGCGCGCGCCCGCGTCTCCTCCGTCGCCGGATACAGCATCAGCACCGTCTCGATCAGCCGTCCGTCGCCAAGCTCCAGCAGCAGCTTGCGTGTGCGTCCATCCTTCGCCGTCAATTCCGTGCGCACTCTTGGCCCGGCGATCGTCGCATCACGGTCCAGCCGCTCGCGCAGCGCCATCGGCAACGTGCGCATCGCGGCAAAATCCGCGACGAGCGATTCATAGATCCAGCCGGCAAGCTGCCGCGCCCGGAACGCCGGTTGCCCGCGCTCGCCAAGCCATGCGCTCATCTCATCGAAGCTCAAGCCAAAGAGGTCAGTCTTGGTACTAGGCGATGTAGTCTCATCAGCCGTAGTCTGCGTATCAAGCATAAAAAGTGCGTCCAGTCGATCCAAAGATCCAGAATAGTAGCAAGTGACAGTCATGTGCCGAGAGTAGCCTGCGCCAGCGCGGGATGTCCGCGTAGCACATCCGCTGCCGGCAGCGCGCGCCGGCCCTCCAATTGTATCACCTCCAGGGCCAGCGCCCCCTGGCCGCACGCGCAATACAGGCGCTCGCTCGCTGCTCCATCCGCCATCGTCTCGCGCGCCAGGAAACACTCCCCTGGCTGGCGCTGCCCCACATCCACCGCTGCCGTATGGGCGCGCAGCACCTTCACCTGCTGCCCGTTCCATGTCGAAAAGGCTCCCGGCCAGGGAGTGTACGCCCGCACCTGCCGCGCCAGCGCGTCCGCCGGCTGGCTCCAGTCGAGGCGCCCATCCTCTTTGCGCAGCGGACGTGTCAGCGTCGCGAGGGAGTCGTCCTGCGGCTCAGGAGTGATGCCGCCGGCGAGCCACAACGGCAGCGTCTCGATTAGCGCCTCCCCGCCGAGGACCGCCAGCCGGTCGAACAGTTCGCCCGCCGTCTCATCCGGCCCAATTGGCGTCGCGCGCTTCGCCAGCATCGGTCCGGTGTCGAGCCCCTCATCCATCAGCATGATCGTCACGCCCGTCTCGGCATCGCCCGCCAGGATCGCCGCATTGATCGGTGCCGCCCCCCTATGACGTGGCAGCAGCGACGCATGCACGTTCAGGCAGCCGTAGCGCGGCAACTGCAGCACCTCCGGCGGCAAGATTTGCCCAAATGCCGCCACCACGATCACATCCGGCGCGAGCGAGCGCAGCAGCGCCTGTGCCTCCGGCCTGCGCAATGGCCCCGGCTGATACACGGGAATGTCGTGTTCCATCGCGTACTGCTTGACAGGAGAGTAGACGACCTGGCGTCCGCGTCCTGCCGGCTTGTCTGGGCGCGTCACGACACCAATCACGTCTAGCCCGCTTGCCCACAGCCGCCCTGGTGCGGCATGCTCCACCAGCGCGTGCAGCGACGGCACCGCAAAGTCTGGCGTCCCCATGAACAACACGCGAATCGGCTCGCTCACTCCCTCGATCATGCGCACCTCGCTGGCTCTTGCTCTCGTGGCCCGGCTGCCCCCGGAATGCCTGTAGTATGTCCTTGTGCGAGTATACCGCAGCAGATGCACCGTACGGCATGCTCGCGCCAGATGTTATAGTTAGGAGCCTCTGACTCAGAACGACAGAGTGTTCGGGAGAAAGCCGCGCGTGGGATTTCATCAGCTCGATCTAGACACCTTTCAGCTCACCCAGCATCTGTTCGATGCTGAGAGCCACCTCGCCATTGCCGCCGCACTGTCCGGTGAAACGCGCGCCGAGTTATTTGTCGATGATCCGCTTGTGCCCCGTGCCGCACTCCTGATCGTCCTCGATCACCGCATCTTCCTCGCAGGCAGTCCGCACGATGCCACGTTCGCGCAGGGGCTCGCGGCGCTCATGCATCAACGCTACGCCGCCATAGCCACGCGCGACGAGCCGGTGGAGTGCGCCATCGCTTACATGCCCCGCTCGTGGGAGGCTGTCTTGCCAACACTCTTCGCGGACATCACATCGCAGCGCATGGATCGCCTCTCCTATCGCCTGCGACTCGATGCATCTGTCGCGCCTCCCATCCCGCCCGACGGCTTCACCCTGCGCCAGATCGATGCCGCGCTCGTCGCGGAATCCACGCTTGCCAATCATCAGGCGCTCCTCGCCGAGATGCAGTCCGAGACGCCGTCAGTCGAAGACTTCCTGCGCAGCAAGTTTGGCTATTGCCTCCAACAC
>DASVOW010001015.1:0-7297 GCA_036383155.1 Ktedonobacterales bacterium | reverse complement strand
GACACCTGTGACAGCCAGTTCGCGGTGAAGGCGTTCCATTGCGTCGCGTCACCTGTCGTCACGGCATACAGACCGTAGGTAAAGAGGCGTAACGCCTCCTTCTTGAGTGCCTCATCCATTGTCATACTCCGTCTGCGTCTCTCGCATATGCCAACATTCGCGTGCTACTGCTTGATGGTAAACGCCTTGCTGGCGGCGACCGCGCCGTCCCACGTCAGCGTTGCCACACTCGCGCCCACATCCGCACTGGTAAAGACCGCCGAAAACTCGGCGTACCGCCCGTTTGATTTCGCGGGCACGGCCAGCGTTCCCTCCACCTTTCCGCTCTTCGTGCAAAACTCGACGCCGACTGTGCCCGCCTTGTTCGTCGCGATCTGGAAGGTCAGATAGACTTTCTGCCCCACCCGGACAGCGCTTATGTTATCCACCGGACGATAATCTTTCTTTGCTTCGTCACGCAGCCCGCTCGTCAGTTGGGCCCGCACGAGCGCCTGTGCTGCTGCCGCTTTGGCTGGCTGCACCGCGCACGCGCCGGCGGTGCGAGTGGCGGTGGCAGTCATCGTCGGGCGCGCGCCGAATCCGAGGAAGTGGACGTTACCATGTGTGACGACATCGGTTGCCACAAGCGCCACGAGCAGCACCACCGCGGCGATAACCACAACGCGCAGGCATCCGGCACGTCTACGAGGTGGTGGTGGCGGCACGAATGGGCGGTAGCCGAGGATGCGCTTCTCAGGCCCCTCGACTTCCATGATCTCGGTCACGCCCATGCGCGTGTCCTGCCCGATCGGCGGCCCATACACTGATGGCGCTTGCGGTTCCACCGGCACACCCTTGACCAGCTTGATGGTGTCGTCCTCCGCCTCACCTGCCACCGGCACGGGTGCGCCACAGCGACCACAATGACGGTCTCCCGCGACGAGATCCGCCCCGCACTGCGCGCACCGCATCGTCACACTCCATTTCCTTGCCGGCGCGAGATACGTCTCCGTCTCGCTGCCAGCCGCTTCAATCTTCCTCTACTATATTGCACAGACGCGGCACGACGCGCCACCACCTGCCATATGGCGTAGAGTAGCTCTGCCCATTAGCGACGCAATCGCCATGCCAGCGGCGTCCTCTCTTGCAACGCGCCCGACTTGCGCTCAGGCGCCTCACATGCTATACTCAAATGCGCACGGGGGTGTAGCTCAGTTGGGAGAGCGCAGCGTTCGCAATGCTGAGGTCAGGGGTTCGAACCCCCTCACCTCCACCCGTTACCCAGGATCGGATTCTCAATACCAGAAGCAGCGCTAAGCATTTTGGCTTGGCGCTGCTTTTTTGTGCAATCGTGTTTACCGTTCCTATTTTGAAAGGCGCATTACCTGGGCAGACGGTGTATCAAGTGCGGCACTGAGAAGGATGATACGGAATTTGCTGTGAACAAGTATGGAGACAAAGTATACAGACGTAATGTGTGCCGCGTTTGCTATGCCACTTCACGCAAGAATCATGAGGGCGACGAGAAGCCTGAAACGCTCACGTGTAAGAGCGTGTTTGGCTATGCGGCGAGGCGATACTGTTTAGTAGGCTACAATGCGGGAGTGCATGCGCTAAGGGCACCTACGCTGGGACAGGGGTAAAGCAACTTGGGCGTGGTAAGTCCTCCTGGGGACACGTCGCTGGAGTTTGTGGTATATCCCCAGCAGGAGGACAAGGCACGTTTTCCCATGGAGCGGTGAACGACGCTCGCTAGAACCGCCAGATGGTGGGTAGGTCGTAGCCACCCATGCCTACGGCCAGCTCGCCGCCGTGGTGGATGTCGTGCCGCAGGACGTGCCAGATGATCCACTGCCGTGTGCGCGAGCCCCAAAACTCGCGCTCGGTCTCGGGCAACGCGGGCGGCGGCTCGAATGCATAGGCGAGGTCGGCCACGGTCCGGCGTGCGAGACTCTGCTCGATCATCTCCCACGTGGCCTCCAGCCCGGTGAGCAGCTCGGTGGCCGACCGTTGCGGCTGCCCGTCCTCTTCCCAGCGCGCGATGGCAGCCACGTCGGGGCCGCCATCGCCCATCCACCCGTAGAACCACCAAGCGCGGTCGGCGACGATGTGCTGCACGAGCCGCTCGATCGACCAATGCGTCGGCGCCACGGGCAACGCCCATTGCTCAGGTGAGAGTGGCGCGACGGCGGCTAGCAGGTCATGCTGCAAGGCGTCCCAGCCAGCATAGACGGTTGCGAGGGGGAGTGGGGACTCGGTCACGGTGTCATCGGCTGCATGCATAGCAACTGCTCCTCCTGAAATGTCTGAGCGGCCCAGGTGACGGCTCACTGGTGATGGCTTCTGCGATCGCAAAGAAGCGGAACGACCGCTTGGCTACCTCCGAGCGAGCGGTTACTACGAGTGCACTGGGCGATCCGTACATGAATGTGACGCCGTACGCTGCTCAACGTGAATACAACCCATCCGAGCTGCTGCAGAAGCTGTTTTACTCGTGCTCGTAGACGCCACAGGGCGGGTGCTGTTCACCAGGTATAGAAACCTTTCACTCCATGCGTGCCTAGAGCCAGGGAAAGTTCGCCTCCGTGATGGATCTCATGTTCCATGACATGCCAGACAATCCACTGCCGGGTATGGGGCGGTTCTTCTTCTCGTACTCCTTGACTCCGTAGCCATGCCTGATGAGCGGCTGGAGGGGAAATCAACTGTTCTAGATCAGCGGACGTCCAGCGGTCTAAGGCAGAAGCGATCACGCGCCAGCTCAACTCAAACATAGCGACCAGGTCTGCTGCCTCTGGTTCGTCGATTTCCGCCAACTGGCGCCACTGGGCCATAGCGGTGCTTTCTTCCCCCATCCAGTTAGAGAACCAGTTGTAGCGGGCACCAAGCAGATGGATGAGAAGCTCTTGGATGGACACGTAATGTGGTGCAACAGGGAGGGAAAGTTGTTCCGATGAAAGCGGTGCGATGGTGTGGACAAAGGCGTGTTGATAGTTCTCCCAACCTGGCTTGTAAAACGTGGCGAGGGGAAACTCCTGTTCGGTCATGGCAGACTGCCCTTTACTTCTGATGCTACACGTCCATTCAGGGGAACGAGAGTAGCATAACATGGACGACAAGGACACAACTTCTTCTATCTTGCTGTCTGGCGACGCAACGGTGACAGTAACTTCCTTCCGCACTACACTCTGCCATCGCGTTCGGCACATCATGACGTCGGCCGTGCCACGCGAGCCACGAGAGGTCGAATCAGCGCGACCTCGATGCGCGTTTCGCTGGTTTGCACTTTGCGCTCGTAATCTTTGGCCATGCGCCGATTTCGGGATATCCATGAAAATGTTCGTTCAACAATCCACCTTCTTTGTTGGAGGTTGAAGCCGCGGACTCCTGGCGTGCGCTTGACCACTTCGAGCTCCCAGCCGCCTTGGGCTAGACACCAGTCCGCCAACTCCTGGCCACGATACGCAGCGTCCGCCCAGATCGTCTTCAGCCTGGGGACGAAGTCCTTCAGTCCGGCCAGCAACCGACGGGCGCCCTGGGTATCGTGCAGGTCAGCGGGGCTGACAGAGACGGAGAGTGGGAGGCCCAAGGTATCAACCAACAGATGCCGCTTACGTCCCTTGATACATTGGTGGCCATCGTACCCGCGGATGCGCCCCGATTCCTCGACGGTTTTCACGCTCTGGGCGTCTATGATCGCCGCGCTCGGATGCGGTTCCTTCCCCAGGCGCCGACGTTCAGCAGCCCGCAACTCCCTCCAGAGGTGCGTCCAGACGCCTGTGCGACAGAACGGTCTGAAGTGATAATAGACCGTTTGCCAGGGCGGGAAATTGGATGGGAGATAGCGCCAGGGGCAGCCGGTGCGGAGCAGATAAAAGAGCGCGTCGAAGACACTGCGCAGGCAGTGGCGGCGGAGTCTCCCATGCGGTGATCGCGGTGATCGGGGCGGCAAGAATCGCTGCAGGCAGGCCCACTCAGCATCGGAGAGGTTGCTCGGATAGCTGATACTCATGGAGTGTAGGGTAGCTCAGGCGATGCCCGCTTTGCGCTACCAAACAGGTTCTAAGAGATGTGGAGAGATCAAACCGTTCTCTGCATTTCCGAGGCAACAGCAATGCTTGTATGGAGTGGAAACCGTCTGCAAAGCGTGTAAGGTGGAGCTGCGACAAGCATATATTGCGCAGTATCCTGAGCGTGCGCGAAACTCAGCTCTGAAACATACATACGGCATCACCCTGGCAGACTACGAAGCCATGTTCGCCCGGCAGGGTGGCAGGTGCGCCATCTGCGGCGCCGACGATCAGAAGCTCGTCGTCGATCATAACCACGCACCCCGCAAGGTGCGCAGTCTGCTATGCCACCTCTGCAACGCGCTCATCGGTTGCGCGCGCGAAAATATCGACATCCTCGTCAGCGCCGCCGCCTACCTCCACACCGAGCTAACCCCGGACCTGCCCGCTGTCCGCGCCGCCATCACCTTCTACCCCGTCTCTGCCTCTGTTGCCGCCATTCCCGAGGAAGCCCCAGACGCGCCGATCTCACTCGCAGGCATATTGTCACGGTGACATCCCTTCACGTACCCACGCCGCGCTCGTGAAATCTCCCTTTTCTACACGAGCCGCCAGTTGCAGAGAGACAGCGCGGCGCGTATGATAAGACATGGTGTGCGCTCATTCGTGCCGCTACGAGTTGCCTCGCAGATCGGCACATACCATACACGGAGAGCCGGGACACGATAAACCGGAGGAGGGCTGGCATGCAACTACGCTTCGAGCTAGGCGACCCGCAGGCGCCACGCGGCCACGCCATCGTCTACGCCCACGCCGGCAATGACCCCAACCGGCTTCTGGCGACGTACTGCGTCGTCCTGCCGATCCAATTTTCCATCGGCAAATACTTGCCGCCGATTCTCTCAGGCCAACTCCCGATGGAAGGCCTGCGCGACGCCTCCGCCATGAGTGTAGTTCCCATGCCGCCCATGCTCGAAGACTACGACAATCTCGCCGCCCTGCGCCAGCTTGCCGAGCGCCGAGGCGACGACCTCTGCGACATGGGCAATATCTTCATCAGCGACGACGGGCAGCGTATGACCTACGCCGCCGAGGCATGCCAATCCTACGGCATCCTCTTCGCCCAATACAGCGAGCGCTGGCCGCAGCCCGTGGAAGAATCCACCGCAAGCGTCGCCCCGCTCGATGACCTCAACGTAGACGATGTGATGGCGCAGGTGCTTCCCGAGCGCGACCGTCTCTCCGAGCTGGCGCGTCTTGTCGGTCAGGCGCGCTACGCCCTCGACGGACGCGACCGGCATCTGCTCGCCGAGGTCAGCGCATCTATGCGGCGCATCGCCCGCTCGCTGCCAGAGAAATATCGCGGT
The DNA here is from genome assembly GCA_036383155.1 of Ktedonobacterales bacterium. Classification (GTDB taxonomy): domain Bacteria; phylum Chloroflexota; class Ktedonobacteria; order Ktedonobacterales; family JADMIN01; genus DASVOW01. The sequence goes on along the minus strand of DASVOW010001015.1, from coordinate 1,941 downwards.
GAATTGCTCGTGGAGGCCGCTTTGCGCGAAGATGCTACCAGCGCGCGGCTTGCCGAGCTCTACCTCCAGCGAGGGTACAAGCTTGCCGACGAAGACTACGCCAACATCCCGCCGATCGAGCGTGAGATTCGCACCCTGCGCGGTGAACCCGAATAACAAGCGCGGTTGACCGTCTACGATTTAGAGAAGGAGCGACACAACCCACATGGCACTGATGGTGAACGCAGACATCACTGCTTTGCTCGAAGCACTCACAACCGGCGACGAGCAGCGCGTCATTTGCGAAACCCTGCAACTGCTTGGCCCGGAGCAGGTTCCCCCCGCCAAGCTCGCAGCCCGCGTCGGCATCCCCGCCGCTTGGGGTAATGGCGACGGCGACCCGCTCAGCGTGCTCTCAGTAGCGGGCCGCATTGCCGAATGGATGCGCGCCATCCCCATCGGACCGGAGCCCGGCTCGGAGGCACGCCGTTTGCTGGCCCCCGCGCTCCCGCTCGTCCAGGGTTTCCTGGCGGTTGCCGACCGCGTGCGTAAGGGGCTCCCAGAGCCGCATCCCGCGTTGCCTGACCCCATCCTCCCCGCCGACGTAGCGCAGGAAGGTGGCTCGCTCGCCGCCCTGCGCAAGTCAATAGCCCAGCGCGACGCAAAGACCACCGCCGGCATCCTCATGGGCTACTACGCCACCGGCACAGACTATCGCGAGATGCTCACCGCCGTCTACGCCGCGCTCGATGTGCGCTACCCCGAGGCCGGACGCCCCTTCACCTACGCCGTCGCGGGCAGTCGCGTGCTCGACATGGCAAATTGGGGCGATCGTGTGCCTGCCTACGTCTACTGGGTCACCCCGCTGCTCGTCGATTCCGCGCCCGACACGCCCGCAGCCGAGGCTGCCCGCGCCTACGCCGCCGCGTCCGAGCACGATCTGCGCTGGCTACGCACGCGCCTCTCGATCCCCAAAGAAGAAGCCGCCGGTCCTGCCTTCCAGCAAGCGCTGCTCTCCGGCGACGCGCAAGCCGCGTGTGACGCCGTCCTCCAGGCGCTCCGTGCCGGCGCTACTCCCATCGGCGTCGCGGCAGGCATCGCACTCGCCGCCGCCGACCGCGTCAACGCCGTGCCCGAGGGCGACCGCGAGGAACTGTTGCGCACCGCGCAGGTGCTGCGCTACGCCCACTCTGTTCATGTCGCCATGCTGCAAACGCAAAATCCCGAGGTCTGGCCGCTGCTCTACACCGCCGCCTGCGCCGTCAACGCCATCCGCGTCACCGCCCCCGCGAATGCCGTCGAGCGCAGCGCGCCCGTTTCGACCCCGGTTGGCGGGTTGATCGCCGCAAGTATGCTCCGCACCATTGAGAAGCAGATCGACGAGGGCGACACGGCGGGCGCGCTCTCCACCACCCGGCGCTATCTCCAGATGGGCCATCAGAGCCGGGCGCTCGCCGGCATCATCGGCAGCGTCGCCGCCACACGTGACGCGGTTTCCAGCGATCCGCAGTCGCTGCAAATTCTGCCTGTTGTGGCCGCCGCCGCCGAGGAATATCTGACCTTGCCCAAGGCGTTAGAGGCTGGCGGCCAGAATCCAATGCTCAACGCCGCCATCCGTCTCGCCGCCGAGCTTCGCGGCGAGCATCGCGTTGCCGATCAGGTGCGCGAGGCCATCAGCATCATGCTCTAGGCCACGTCCTCAGGATACAACCTCTCTCTGCTATTTGCTCTGTGCGGAGAGAGGTTTTCCATCGTGCGAAGCTGTATACGTATGCCTCCGTTCTCTCGTATCCTTCAAAGGAAGGAGCCGTGTGACATAATTGGGCGAATTTCTGCGTATCTACGTGTAGGGGTTCGTTGCCCGGTATATGTGCGGAAAGAGGATTGATCATATGCGTGTCGCGATAATTTCAGATATTCATGGCAATGCCTACGCACTGGACGCCGCATTGGCCGATATCG
>DASVOW010001014.1:0-3448 GCA_036383155.1 Ktedonobacterales bacterium | reverse complement strand
CGGGTGCTCCGCGAGCAGGACGTCTGGGCAGGGACGGCAGGACGGCGACACATGTTGGTGCTGGGCTCGGGGGGTGCGGCGCTGGCAGCGCTGACAGTAGCGCGGCTGGAAGGAGCCGAAGTGTCTGTCGCGGCGCGGCGGGTGGAGGCGGCGCGCAGTGTGCTCGTGAGCCTGTGGCGCCGCACGCACGTGGGCGATGCGGCGGATGAAGGACAGGAGAGTGGCATACTTGAAAGTGGCACAACTGAGAGTGGCATATTTGGCGCCCCTGAGGATTGGCTGGCCCGCGCAGTGCCGCTCGATGGCGATTCGCCACGATTGCGAGAGGCGCTGGCGGAAACGACGGTGCTGGTGAACGCGACGCCGATTGGCACGCGCGATCCGCTGGTCTCGCCGCTGGCCGATGACCTGCTCGAACAGCTCCCGAGCGGCGCGTTCGTATTCGACATGATCTACAACCCACCTGAGACGGCGCTGATTCGGGCGGCACGGGCACGGGGATTGCGCGCCAGTGGTGGGCTGGCCATGCTGCTCTACCAGGGGGCTGAGGCGTTTACCTTGTGGACGAAGCAGCCCGCGCCGCTCGATGTGATGCGCACCGCACTGGAACGCGCCGCGTGAGGCGCTGCCACGCCGATGCGTAGGACGTTGTGGGGCGTGCGACCTGCGCCGCGGCTTTGCCGTGAGCGACCTGTGAGGCGTGCGACCCCTTCGCACCTCACCGTATATGTGCCAGTTCCTCCCGTGAGCGTGGCACAATGCAATGGATGTCGCTCCAACGTGAAGCGCCACATCGGGCACTGGCTGTACGATTTCGCTCGATATGCTGCATCGGGCACTGCTTGAAAGGATAATACATGGCGAGCACGTTCGAGGAACGGCTCGATCGCTATGGCGATCTGCTGTTGCGCGTTGGGCTGAACCTCCAGCCGGGTCAGAAGCTGGTGATCTCGGGCGCTCAGGCCGGAGACCCGCGTGTTGCGGAGTTCGTTCGGGCGACGGCGCACAAGGCGTACGACATTGGCGCGGCTGATGTCGTCGTGTTCTGGGGCGACCCATTGCTCGACCGCATACGCGTTGACCGAGCCTCGATGGAGGCACTGGGTGAGCCGCCAACGTGGCGAGTCAAGTGGCTCGAAGATCTGTCACAGCAGGGAGCGGCATTCCTCAACCTCTACGCGCCTGACCCGGCGCAGTTCAAAGGGGCCGATCAGCAGCGCCTGCAGACGGTCCTACGGACGGCGCAACAGGCACTCCGGGCATTCAGTGAGGCGGCGGGGCGTATGGAGCATGCGTGGCTCGTCGCCTCGATCGCGACACCGGCATGGGCGCAGGTCGTATATCCGGAGCTGGCGGAGGATGAGGCGGTCGCCGCGCTGTGGGCCAATATCTTCTCGGCGACGCGCATTGATACGCCTGACCCGGTCGCCGCGTGGAACACGCACCTCGACGAGCTCAAGCGCCACACCGATCAGCTCAACCGCGCCCACTTCGCGCGGCTCCACTACCGCGCGCCGGGCACGGAGCTGACGATCGGGCTGCCTCAGCGCCATCTGTGGGAGAGCGGGGACAGCGGCGTGCAGTCGAAGCGGGGTGTCACATTCGTGCCCAACCTGCCGACGGAGGAGACGTTCACGATGCCGCAACGGGACGGCGTCGAGGGGACCGTGCGCGCGACGATGCCCCTCAACTACAACGGCCAACTCATCACCGGTCTGTGGGCCACGTTCCAGGGCGGGCGCATCGTCGAGTACGGCGCCGACGAGGGGCTCGACGCGCTGAAGAGCATCATCGAGACGGACGAGGGGTCGCACTATCTGGGCGAGGTGGCGCTCGTGCCCCATGGCTCGCCATCGTCCTTCGACCGGCCGCTCTACAACACGCTCTTTGATGAGAATGCGGCCTGCCATGTGGCCATCGGCCGCGCCTATCCGACCAACCTCCAGGGTGGCGACGCGATGACCCCCGAGCAGCTTGCCGAGGCGGGCGCGAATGACAGCCTGACCCATGTGGACTTTATGATTGGCTCGGACCAGCTCGACATTGACGGCGAGACGGAGGCGGGCGAGCGCATCGCCGTCTTCCGTGGTGGCCAGTGGGCGAGCGGTCCCGGCTCGCTCGACGCGCTGTAGACCACGGGCTCCCCCATTCACTTTGATTGGCCGTTCCCTTCGAATATGCTGTAGAGTATATTTGGGGGTGAGCGGCCAGTGTTGTTCCTACGATAGCTCTGTAGGGGATGCCTGGCCAGCCGGCCAGATCACCTCACATAGTCAGGGACCTCACGCCGCGCCTCCCACATCATTGCGCTTGCCTTGCCCAAGGCAGGAGACCGCATGGCTAGAACTGGAGGCGCGGCAGGAATCCGGATGGTTCCCCGTTTCCATGAGTTCTCAGGCGGTCGTGAGACGATACTTTTTCTCGCTGCCGGCCGCTCTATAAGGAGAGGGCGCAGAGGGCCGGCGAAAGGAGCGCACAGGCTATGGCTGAGAGTGACTTCGCGGACGAGATGCGCGTGCCGAGCGATGTGGACATCCACGACATACAGGACACGCAAGACGGGCATGATACGCAGCAGCAAGGAACTGTGCGAGCGGCGCAACACGTGACAGCGCAGGCGGTGCAGACACGACGGGTACGCAGGCCACGGTGGGCGGGCTACACGGCGTTTGTATTGTCAGGCGGCGGGGCGCGCGGGGCATTGCAGGTGGGCGCGCTGCGGGCGCTGCTGGAGCATGGCGAACGGCCTGATGTGATTGTGGGTACGTCGATTGGCGCATGGAACGGCGCGGTGCTGGCGCGGAACCCGACGTTGACGGGTGTGGACGAGCTGGCGGATATCTGGCACTCGGTACGCTCCTCGCGTGTGATGCTTGGGCTGGACCTGCCGCCCAACTCGCCCTCGCGAGCGGTTGTGCTGGCGCGGTACGCCACGATGGCGCAGCGCATGGCGGCTGGGCAGCCGTCGTTCTACGGTGATAGCGGGCTGCGCTACTTCGTCGGCAAGATTGTCGGCAATGATACATTCGAGCAACTGGCGCTGCCGCTGCGCGTGATCGCCACCGACCTGACGCATGGGACGCGCACGGTCTTCGGGTCGGGTCCGCTGGAGCCCCCGCTACTGGCTTCGGCGGCGATTCCAGGTGTCTTCCCGCCAGTGCGCATCGGGGACGCGCTCTACGTCGACGGCGGGGCGGTGGATAACGCCAGCGTGGAGACGGCGCTGATGCTGGGCGCGCGGCGGATCTTCGTGCTCGACGTGGGCTATGACGAGGGCGAGAACGAATTCTCGTCGTGGTCGCCCAACGGGAACGGCGTGAATGGGACGAACGGCGCACATGGCGCGAGCAGCGGAACACGGGCACGGCCCACCGGGGCGCATGCCTGGGAGGCGCTGCTGGAGCGCACGGTGCAGGTGATGGGGCGCTATCAGCTCGAATGCGCGCTG
>DASVOW010001013.1:0-7403 GCA_036383155.1 Ktedonobacterales bacterium | reverse complement strand
GTGCGCGACCGGCATCTGAGCGTCGCCATAGTAGACGAGGCGCGAGCGCAGGCAGTGCGGATGCTGCGCGAGGTGGGGATCGATGCGGGACGCCCGTATGTCTTGCTGCATCCGGGGGCGAGCGCGCAGGCGCGGCGCTATCCGCCGGAACGCTTTGGCGCGGTGGCTGCGCTGCTGACGGGGGCCGGCTGGCAGGTGCTCGTGACGGGAGTCGAGCGCGAGGGGGCGATTCTGAGCGTGGTGATGGAGCGGGCGCCGCTGGCGAAGCTGCTGATGGGCCGCACGACGCTGCCCGACTATGCCGCGCTGGTGGAACGGGCGGCGCTGGTGCTCTGCAACGACTCACTGCCGCTGCACCTGGCGGATGCGCTGCGCACGCCTGAGGTGGTGCTCTACTCGGGAACCGAATATGAGGAGCAGTGGCGGCCACGCGCAACACGTGCGCGCCTGCTGCGGCGCCCCACACCCTGCCAGCCGTGCTATCTCTTCGAGTGCCCGATTGGGCTGCCCTGCCTCGACATTCCGCCGGAGGAGGTCGCGGCGGCGGCGCTGGAGATGCTGGCCGAGGTGGGGATCGCGCAGGCATCCGAGGCTGTCGCCGGGGGAGGTGTGCGATGAGACGATCACCAGCTGCCGCACGACTCTTCCCGCATGGAGCGCCACGGCGCATCGCTATCGTCCGCGCGCTACAGCTTGGCGATTTGCTGCTGGCGGTGCCTGCGATACGCGCCATTCGTCGGGGCTTCCCGGAGGCGGAGATCATGTTGATCGGGTTGCCGTGGGCGGCTGCGTTCGCCAAACGCTTTGCACGGTATGTGGATCGCTTCGTCGAGTTTCCAGGGTGGCCGGGCATAGCGGAAAGCGAGTACTTGCCAGGGAAAACGGAGCGATTCATCGCTGAGCAGCGGGCGCATGGCTACGATCTCGTGGTGCAGATGCACGGCAGCGGGTGCAGCAGCAACGGCTTCGCTCTGGCGCTCGGCGCGCCGGTGACGGTGGGCTACTACGATGCCGCTGCGCCGGAGTCGGCGCGTGGACTGGCGGCTACTGCGCCGTACGCTGACGATCAGCCGGAGGTGCTGCGCAATATTGGCGTGGCGCGGCTGCTGGGGTGCCCGGCGCGCGATCTGGCGCTGGAGTTTCCACTCACGGAAGCCGATCGGGCCGAAGCGGACATGCTTGTCGGGATTCCGCGAGGGAAGGGGCAGCGCTGGGTTGGGATGCACGCGGGAGCGCGTCCGCCTTCACGGCGCTGGCCAGTGGAGCACTTCGCGGCGCTGGCGGACGAGATGGCGCGCCGCTTCGACGCGCGCATCGTGCTTACAGGCGGACCTGGCGAGGAGCAGACCGTCGCCGACGTGGCGGATTGCATGCGTACGCCGCCGCTCAACCTTGCCGGGAAGACATCGCTTGGCGGGCTGGCTGCGCTGATCGCCCGGCTGGATCTCTTCATTAGCAACGATACCGGGCCCGCGCATCTGGCCGAGGCGGTCGGCACGCCCAGCATCACCCTGTTTGGTCCAGCCGACCCGCGACGGTGGGCGCCGCTGAACGCCGCGCGGCATCCCATCGTTCGTGTGCCAGTCGCGTGCAGTCCGTGCTCCTTTTGGGAGTGCCCGATCGATCATCGCTGCCTGCGTCGTATCACGCCGAACATGGTGCTGAGCGTCGCCGAGCACGTGATTGGGGAAGGAGCGGTCGCATGCAACGCCTGAGGATTCTGATCTGGCATATCCACGGCAGCTATCTCAATACACTGGGGCGCATCGATCATGACTGGTATCTGCCGGTGAAGCCGGGCAGGCCGGAGGGCTATGGTGGGCGCGGCCGGACCTTCGATCTGCCGGAGTACGTGCGTGAGGTGCCGTCGGAGCAGGTGCGCGATCTGGACCTCGACCTGATCATCTATCAGACGCCGAAAAACTACTTTGAAGATGGGCCGGAGATCTTGAGCGCGGAACAGCAGCGTCTGCCGAAAATCTATCTGGAGCACAACACGCCCAAGCCGAGCGCGGTGGAGATGCGGCATCCCATCGACGATCCGAACGTGCTGCTGGTGCATGTGACGCATTACAACCGGTTGATGTGGGACAACGGCTCTACGCCGACGATGGTGATCGAGCATAGCGTAGCTATCGATCCCAGGGCAGTGTATACGGGCGGGCTTGCGCGGGGCATCACGGTCGTCAACGGCATGCAGAAGCGGCCGCGCATCGCGGGGTACGATGTCTTCCAGCGGGTGCGCCGGGTGGTGCCGCTAGATGCGGCGGGTATGCAGACGGAGGAGCTTGGCGGGCTTGGCGACGTGCCCTATCGCGATTTGCACAGGCGCATCGCCGACTATCGCTTTTACTTCAGTCCAATGCGCTATACGAGTCTGCCGCTGGCGGTGATCGAAGCGATGACGGTCGGTATGCCGGTCGTGGCGCTGGCGACCACGGAGGTGCCGACGGTGATCGTCAATGGCGAGACGGGCTACGTCTCATGTGACGTGGATGAGCTCATCGACCGCATGCACATGCTGCTGGCCGATCGCAGCGAGGCGCAACGGCTTGGCGCGAATGCGCGGACTGTTGCCCTGGACCGGTTTGGCCTCGACCGCTTCATCCGCGACTGGAACGCGGCCTTTGCGCTGGTGGCGGGCAAGCAGAGGGATCAGTGGCACACACGCGGAAGAATTCAGGCCGCGACAATGTAGATGATGTACTCGAAGGATGAGACTGATGATAGCAGGAGCAGGGCACATGGCCGAACAAAGAGCGGGAGTACGCCGCATTGCCTTCCTGAGCGAGCATGCCAGTCCGCTTGCAGTGCGTGGCGGCATGGATGCCGGCGGCCAGAACGTTTATGTGGATGAGGTGAGCCGCAACCTGGCGCATCTCGGCTGCGCGGTCGACATCTTCACGCGGCGAGACGCCGAGGATGTGCCGGAGGTGGTCGAGTGGGCGCCGGGCGTACGCATCGTGCATCTGCGCGCTGGCCCCGACCAATTCCTGTTGAAGGATGAGCTGTGGCCGTATATGCTGGCGTTTCGCGACGCGCTTCTGCGCTTCATGCGGCGCGAGGGCATCGTGTATGACGTGTTGCATGGCAACTTCTGGATGTCGGGCTGGGTCGCGGCGCAACTTGGGGAGCAACTGCATATTCCTGTCGTGCAGATCTTCCACGCGATGGGCAAGACGAAGCGGCGCCACCAGGGAGCGGCGGACACCAGCCCCGACGAGCGTATCGCGGTCGAGATCGAGGTTATCCGCGCGGTGGACCGGCTGATTGCGCAGTGTCCCAGTGAAGCATCCGAGCTGGTGGACGATTACGGCGCGGAGCCGCACAAGGTGGTTGTCATTCCATCGGCGGTGAATACGGCGATCTTCAGGCCGATCGCGCGCGCGGAGGCCAGGCGACGCATTGGGCTGGCGAGCGATGGGCCGGTGGTGGCGTATATCGGGCGCATGTTGCCGCGCAAAGATGTGCGCAACGTGGTGCGGGCAATCGCCGCGCTGCTGCGACGCGCCGAGGCCGAGCGGGATGCGCAGGTGCAGGGGGTGACGCTGCTGCTGGTGGGGGGCGAGACGAGGGAGCCTGATCCGGTCGCGACACCCGAGATCGGCGAGCTGCAGCGGCTGGCCGCGGAGCTCGGTATTGCGGACCACGTGCGCTTTGTCGGCAAGCGCCAGCCGGACGAGCTGCGCTACTACTACGGCGCGGGCGATGTGGCCGTGACGACTCCCTGGTATGAGCCGTTCGGTCTGACGCCGCTGGAGGGGCAGGCCTGCGGACGCCCTGTGATTGGCTCGGCGGTCGGCGGGATCACCTACACGAGTGCCAATGGCGAAACGGGGTTCCTCGTGCCACCGCGAGATCCCGAGGCGCTGGCGGCGAAGCTCTATGAGGTGTTGAGCCAGCCAGAGCTGCGCGAGCGTATGGGTCGGGCGGCGCGAGCGCGTGTCGAGCTCGACTTTACCTGGGCGAGGGTCGCGAGGCGCACGGCTGATCTCTATGAGTCGCTGCTGGCGACACGGGTGGCGCCCGTGAAAGAGGCAGTCTGATGGCACAGGTAGATGTGCTGATTCCAACATACGGGCGAAAGACCGGGCTGGCGGTGGTGCTGACGAGCCTGCTCGGGCAGACCTTCACCGACTTCGACGTGATCGTCTCCGATCAAACGGCTGATGACATGGTGTACCTCGACAGCATCGAGATACGCACGCTGGTGCGGGCGCTTGAATGGCATGGGCATCGTGTGTCGCTTCATCGCCACCTGCCACGGCGCGGACTCGCGGAGCAGCGCCAGTTTTTGCTGGAGCTCAGCCGCGCGCCATACGTCCACTACCTCGACGATGATGTGCTGCTCGATCCGCCGGTGCTGCGGCGCATGCTCGATGTGTTACGCGAGGAGCGGTGCGGCTTTGTCGGATGCGCGGCGACGGGGCTTGGCTATCTGGAGGACGTGCGCCCGCAGCAGCAGCAGATCGAGCTGTGGGACGGCGGCGTCCGCCCGGAGGCGTTCACTCCGGAGAGTATTCCCTGGGACCGTCACAATGTCAACAATGCCGCGAATCCGCTCCACCTGGAGCAGCGGTTGGTACGCGATGGTCAGCCGGTGCGCTACAAGGTGGCGTGGGTCGGCGGCGCGAATGTGCTCTACGACCGAGAGAAGCTGCTGCGGGTCGGCGGGTTCTCGTTCTGGAGCGAGCTGCCGCCGGAGCATGCCGGGGAAGAAGTGGTCGTGCAGTTTTTGCTGCTGCACGAGTACGGCGGCTGCGGTATTCTGCCGAGCGGCACCTATCACCTGGGGCTGCCGACGACGGTGGAAGATCGGCAGCGCAATGCCACCGAGCTCTATGGTGAACTGTTGCGGCGACTGGAAGCGCGAAAAGCTGCTGAACATATCTCCGTCACAGACGAGCAATTTGAAAGGAACTATGCATGAGGATTGATTCATTGCAGGGAAAGGTTGTGCTGGTGACCGGCGCGGGCAGCGGGCTCGGCGAGGCAACGGCACATGCGTTTGCGGAGGCGGGCGCATCGGTGGCTTGCGTGGACGTGAATGGTACGGCGGCTGAGCGGGTGAGCGGGGATCTGGCCGCGCGGGACGTGGCGAGCATGGCGCTGGCGTGTGACGTGAGCGACGCGCGGGCGGTCTTTGGCGGCGTGGAGCGGGTCGTCCAGCAGTTTGGGCGGCTCGACGTGGTGGTGAATTGCGCCGCTATCGACCACACGCTCTCGGTGGCGGAGATGAGTGTCGAGCAGTGGGATCAGGTGATCGGCGTGAATTTGCGCGGCCCGTTTCTGATGGCAAAGGCTGCTCTGCCCGTGATGCGGCGGCAGGGGTCGGGCCACATCGTGAATATCGCATCGACCGCCGCCACACGCGCCTGGGCCAACGCCTCGGCCTATCACGCCTCGAAATGGGGGCTGGTCGGCTTTGGGCGCGGGCTGGGGGTGGAAGGTCGTCCCGATGGTGTCAGGGTGACGACGGTGATTCCGGGCGGAATGCGCACCCATTTCTTCGACCGGTTTGCCGATCAGGGCATTCCCATGCCGGATGAGGGCAATCTGCAGGATCCGGCGAATGTGGCGCAGGTCATCGTCTTTGCGGTGCAGATGCCGCCTGACTCCGCCATGCAGGAGGTGATCGTCACTCCGGTGACGGAGACGAGCTGGCCGTAGCCCTTCTGGCATCCGGACATTCACGTAGCTTCGTAGTGGAAGGCGGGTAGAGTATGGTGATCGCACGCGCACCGGTTAGAATCAGCTTCGGCGGCGGGGGGACCGATCTGTCCGCCTACTATACCCGTTTCGGGGGGCTTGTCGTCAGCGCGGCGATCACTCGCTATAGCTATGTCGTGGCTACCACTCCAATCGACGGCGGCATACGCCTCAGCTCAGCCGACTACCATGTCTGGGAGACATATCGGCGCGGGCAGGTGCCGCCGGTGCGCGAGCCGCTGGCGCTGCCCAAAGCCGCGCTAGAGCGTTTCGCATCACGGGGATTGCGCGAGGCGGGTGTCGATCTGTTTCTCGCGTCAGAGATTCCTCCCGGCACGGGCCTGGGTTCATCGAGCGCTATGGCAGTAGCGCTAGCGCAGGCGCTTGCCGCGCAGACCGGTGCGACACTGGAGCCACACGAGGCCGCCGAGATCGCGAGCTGGATCGAGATCGAGCGGCTGGGCATGCCCATCGGCAAGCAAGATCAATATGCCAGCGCCTTTGGCGGCCTCAATACCATCGAGTTTGGCTCGGAGGGGGTGCGCGTCACGCCGTTATACTTGCCGGCTGATACCGTCGCCGCGCTGGCGTCACGGCTGCTGCTTTTCGCGACGGGTCACTCGCGGGAGTCCTCCGGCATCCTGCGGCAGCAACGCGCCGAGACTGAGACGAACCCGCGCGTCATTGAGTCGCTGCACCAGATCAAGGAGTTTGCCTTGCGTATGCGCGATGCGCTGGTTGCCGAGGATCTCGATGGCTTTGGCGAGCTGCTGCACCGGGCGTGGCTGCGCAAGAAGCGATTGACGGGTGGTGTCTCGAATGCGCAGATCGACGAATGGTACGAGGCGGCGCGCGCTGCTGGCGCGCTTGGGGGCAAGATCACCGGTGCGGGCGGCGGGGGCTTCCTACTGCTCTACTGTTCCCCGCGGCGGCAACAGGCGCTCCGGCGGGCGATGAGCAATTTCGGCTTGCGCGAGATGAGCTTCGATTTCGATTTTCAGGGGGAATGTCTTGTGAACGACGAGGCTGGCACAGGTACTTCAGCAGACGATGTCAGGCGCGAATATGACGTGCCGGGGCGATGGAACGCCTTGCGGATGCCGCGCCCCTGGTAGTGGTGGCCACCCATAAGGATGCTCGCGAGAGCTATAGGAGTAAAGAATTCAATGCGTAACCAACTTGCGGCGTATTGGGGCGAGCTTGCCGAGCTCATCGGGACGATGTCGATGAGCCAGATCACGCGCGCGGCTGAGACATTGCTGGACTGCCACCGGCGGCAGGCGACGGTCTTCGTCGTCGGCAACGGCGGAAGCGCGGCGACGGCATCACACTTTGCCTGTGATCTGGCCAAAGGCACGCGCACAGACGGCGTGGCGCCATTCCGCGTCGTGCCACTCACCGATAACGTGCCGCTGCTAACGGCCTGGGCCAACGACACCAACTATGAGCGCGTCTTCGCGGAGCAGTTGAGCACGCTGGTGCGGAGCGGCGATGTGGTGGTGGCGATCAGCGCCAGCGGCAATTCGCCTAACGTGCTCGCCGCCGCGGAGGTCGCGCGGCTGGCCGGGGCGACGGTGATCGCCTGGACCGGCGAGACGGGGGGCAGACTGCGACACTTAGCCGACCTCACGATTCGCATCCCGGCGGAGGCTATCGAGCAGGTGGAGGATGCGCACATGGTGATCGCGCATAGT
>DASVOW010001012.1:0-4757 GCA_036383155.1 Ktedonobacterales bacterium | reverse complement strand
CCAACATTTGTGCCCGGATTGAAGCGTGTGCCGCGCTGGCGCACGATAATCGTCCCCGAACGCACAAACTGGCCGTCGTAGCGCTTCACACCAAGCATCTTCGGCTTACTATCGCGCCCATTACGGGAGCTACCTACGCCTTTTTTATGCGCCATCTCTGCTCATCCTTCGGTCAGCGTTACTTTGTGCTCTTCTTCTTGGTCTTCGCCGCGTCGGTCGGCGTCGAGTCATCCTCGGCCACCGATACTGCGCTGCCCGCCGCCTCGATCTCATCTTCGTCACGCGCGATCGCTGCAGGGTCGCCGATGGCCTCGTCATAGGCCAGCGCATCGATTGCCGCAGCTAGCCGCGCCTCATAGCGATTCGCCGCGCGGGCCGCCTGTGTCTCGTAGCGATGCCGATCCTCGTCCGACACGAGGCTCTTCCCCTCGGCCTGGATATCAGTGATCAACAGGTACGTATAGTCCTGGCGATGCCCCTGAGTGCGGCGATAGCGCTTCTTCGACTTATACTTGAAGACAATGATCTTCTTGCCGCGCCCCTCGCGGGCGACAGTCGCAACGACCGCCGCGCCGGGAACGGTCGGCTGGCCGACAAGGGTATTACCGTCGGCGGAGACGAGCAGCACCCGATCGAGCGCAACCGAGCTTCCCGGTTCGGCGGGCAGCAACTCCACCTCGACGGTCTGGCCGGGGCTAACGCGGTACTGCTTGCCCCCCGTCTCGATTACAGCATACATCGTGTGCAAAACTCCTGCGCGCTGCCCGCCGTCACGTGTCGTATCTGTCATCTCAGCCGTCATAGAGTGGCCACTGCACTTATGAGGAAGTACAGGAGATCGCATCGTGTCGCGGGCGCGAAATGATAACTGGTATGAAACACAGCTTATAGAGCATATCATCGCACGGTAATACTGTCAAGCACGACCTTATTCGCCTCCGGGGCACGCGAAGTATCGTCCTCGACAGGCGCGGAATCGCCTCTCTCCACTCTGCCCTGACGACCTCCACGCACCCCGCTGGATTTCGTCCACGTCCTAGCCCTTTGCCTGACCTTCGAATATACTTATTGTGTACGACTCGCAGCGCATCCACATGGGAGTACGTATGTCACACACGCAGCACCCACACTCCGCATCGGCAACCTCCGCCGAGCAGAACGACGCGACAAACGGCACCCATTCTCCTGAGCCGGAGACTCGCCTCGTCTGGAACCCCTTCCTCGCCGAATACACAGGCTTAGCACCGGCGCGTATGCAGCGCCGTGAAGGTACCATCGAGTGTCCCTTCTGCGCGGATCTCACCTCCGGCCGCGTGCCACCAGGAACCCAGGCATGGATCCGCCCCAACGACTTCCCCGCCCTCCACCCACCCCAGGGCGAGTGCCTCATCCTCATCTATAGTGCCGACCACGACCGCACCTTCTCCGGCCTCACAGTCCCCGAGGTCGTCCGTGTCATCGGCCTCTGGCAGCAAGTCTACCGCGACCTCTCCCAACGCTATCCCTGCGTCATGACATGGGAGACCAGCGGTGAAGCCATCGGCCAGACGCAGCGTCACCCCCACGGCCAGACCTACGGCGTCGCCGTCGTTCCTGATATGCTTGCCCGTGAGTTAGCCGAGGTACAGCGCGCCCAATCCGAGGGACGCGGCTGCCCCTTCTGCGCCGAGCTACGTGCTGAGGAATCCGGTCCGCGTGTCGTCTTCGCCGGAGATCACTGGGTAGGCTTCGTCCCATTCTACGCACGCTACCCCTATCAGGTGCGCATCACTCCCCGCCAGCACACACACGCCATCACCGGCTTCCCCCTCGACGGCCCCTGCGCCACTGAGCTTGCCGACCATCTGCTCCGCCTCGTCCGCGCCTACAATCGCGCCTTCGAAGCTCCCATGCCCTACATGCTCGCAATCCACCAGATCGCCGACGAGCGCTTCCATATGCACATCGAGCTCCTGCCCGTCGGACGCGCCCCCGGCAAGCTCAAGCTCGCCGCCAGCAGCGAAATGGCCTGGGGCTTCTGGATGAACGACTCTCTGCCCGAAGTCAAAGCCGGCGAGTTGCGCCGCCTGCTCACCGAGGAGACACCCTAACATGCCTACCATATCCGACCCACTCATGGGCGGCACCCATCCCGACATGCCGGAGCCCGCGCGTCAGGCGCTCACCGCCTACCGCCAGCACCTCGCCGATCCCGCCGACACGCGCCCGATCACCATCGCCTGGGCCTCTGGGCGTGTCAACCTCATCGGCGAGCACACCGACTACAACGAAGGCTTCGTCCTCCCCGTCGCCATCGACCGCGTCGTCGCGCTCGCTGGCCGTCCCACCCCCGGCGCCACCAGCCATTGCTACTCCGTCCATCATCGCCAGCGCGCCTACTTCCACACCGGCCCCGACGCGCTCGCCGCCACCGCCAGCGGCTCCAGCCCCGTAAATCTCCCCCTCTGGATCCGCTACGTGCGTGGCGTCATCGCCGAGTTCGGCGCCCAACCCGGCACCACGCCCACGCCCGCCTTCGACGCCGCAATCGCGGGAGACGTCCCTGTAGGCGGCGGCATGAGCTCCTCTGCCGCGCTGGAGGTCACCGTCGCCACCTTCGCCGCCGCGCTGGGTGGCCCCACCTTCCCCCCGATGACCACTGCCCACCTCTGCCAGCTTGCCGAGCAGAAAAGCACCGGCGCCATGGTCGGCATCATGGACCAGGCGGCCTCCTGCCTGGGTCGCCCCGACCACGCCATGCTGCTCGACTGCCGCTCCCTCGCCTACGACTACATCCCCATGCGCCTGCCCGGCATCCTCCTCGCCGTCTACGACACCGGCGTCTCCCACTCCCATGCCAGCTCCGGCTACAACGAGCGCCGCCGCCAGTGCGAAGAAGCCGTCGCCATACTGGCCCAGGCCGTCGCCACCGAGACCCCAGCCCGTGCCATCCACTCCCTGCGCGACATCACAGCCGACGACCTCGCCCGCCATGGCCACCTGCTCTCCGACGTCCTGCTGCGCCGCGCCCGCCACGTCGTCAGCGAGAACGCCCGCGTTCACCAGGCCGTCGAAGCCCTCACATCTGGCGACATCGCCGCCCTCGGCGCCCTGCTCTACGCCTCACACGCCAGCCTGCGCGACGACTACGAAGTCAGTTGCCCCGAGCTAGACGCCGTCGTCGAGATCGCCCGAGCCATCCCAGGCGTTGTCGGCGCGCGCATGATGGGCGGTGGCTTCGGCGGCAGCGCCCTCATCCTCGTCCGCAATGACGCCCAATCCGCCCTCGAATCCGCCCTCGCCACCCAATACCCCATTCGCACCAACCGCACCGGCGCCATGCACATCTGCCAGGTCGCCGGCGGCCCCCACCACATCACCGTCCCCCACTAAACACGACTGCTCCGCCCCACAATCTCGCGTCACGGGCATATCCGCTACCACTCCCTCTCCCACATGGAACACCCCGAATCTTAGGGAGCGAGAGAAGAGCGAGACCTCCCTTGAAGTAGAGCGGCAAGTTCAAAGCTGCTCTACGCAAGGAGGTCTCGTCATGGGACCACATGCCGTATCGAGCCAGGAAGGTAACCCCCCCACCTCGACAGCACACGCCCCTGTCCGTGTTCTCTGAGCAACACCTCAGCCCCCCTTGCGCACATTACTGCAAAATGCTATACTGCAAATCGCAGTATAAAGTGCCGCTGCCGTTGAAGCCAGAAGGAGAGGCTGCACATGACGAAATCACACCCTGGTCGCGACCCATTGATCTTGACAATCCTGGCAATTCTTGCGGAAAAGCCACGCCATCCCTACGAAATTCAGCGGTTGATCCGTGAGCGTAGGAAGGATTTCGCGCGCAGCACACAGCGTGCGCTCTATCACACGATTGATCGCCTGGTGGAGATGGGCCTCATTCAACCGCTTGCGGTTAGCCGAGAAGGAAACCGCCCTGAACGCACCGTCTACCAGCTTACAGATGAGGGGTACGAGAGTCTGATGGAATGGCTGGGGGAACTGATCGCACAACCCCTGCCGGACTACCCGCTTTTTGCTGTCGCCATCTCCTTCCTTGCCATTCTCCCGATAGAGGTTGCGCTCCAATCCCTGTATGCGCGAGCCATCGAGCTTGAGGGCGAGCTGGCCGGAATCGATGCGCGCTTGCAGGCACTGAGCCAGACGTTGCATCGAGTGGTTGTGCTGGAGCTGGAGTATATTCGAGCACTTCGCCGGGGAGAGTTGGATTGGGTTCACAGCCTCATCGAAGACATTCGCGATGGGCGGCTAACCTGGGATGCCGAAGCCTTGCGTAAGCAGGCAGCCCAAGGAGCTATCTCGTCCGGACGTGCTGAGTCAACATTGCGCCTGATCGATGGGCGCGAACAACAGTCGTCATGAGAGGATTTCGCTGATGTGGTACACACTCGCGCTCTTTGTCCATGTTCTCGGCGTAATTGGCTTCTTCATTACGGTCGGACTCGTGGATGTAGCCTACGTTCGGATGCGACGCGCGGTGACGCTCGAACAGCTCCGGGAATGGGTCACCACGGCGCAATTCGCTGGCAAAAGCATCGTATTCACCTCGCTCGTGGTTCTCATCCCCGCTGTGTACATGGTGATCGTCGCGTGGCGATTTACTACGCCCTGGGTGGCGGCTTCGCTCATCACAGTGATCGCGCTTGCCATTCTAGGCGCAACAGTCAGCGGCAGGACAATCGAGCGCATTGCAGCCATGACCCGGACTGCTTCCCCAGGCCCCATTCCTCGCGAATTACGCGCTG
>DASVOW010001011.1:0-2773 GCA_036383155.1 Ktedonobacterales bacterium | reverse complement strand
CGATACTGAGCTGGTGGATCTGGGTGAACACCTGCTTCCCGACCTGTTGCGGTCGGAGCATATCTATCAACTCGTCTTGCCAGACCTCGCTGCCGACTTTCCCCCGCTCAAGACACTGAACCGTCGCAGGCACAATTTACCGGCACAGGCGACACCAGTGATCGGACGCGAACAGGAGATTGCCGAGGCGCGGGGGCTGCTGCAGGGCGAGACACGGATGGTCACGCTGACCGGGCCGGGAGGGATCGGCAAGACCCGGCTTGGGCTACAGGTGGCAGCGGAATCGTTGGACGCGTTCACCGATGGTGTGTATCTGGTGGCCCTGGCTTCCTTGCGCGACGCGAGCCTGGTCGCACCAGCTATCGCACAGACGCTAGGGTTGCGGGAGTCTGGAGGCCGCTCGATCGAGGAGAGCTTGTGGGCATATCTGGCAGAGAAGCGTGTGCTGCTCATGCTGGATAACTTCGAGCAGGTGCTGGACGCCGCTGAAATGGTGGCCGGACTACTGGCGGCAAGTCCGAGGCTCAAGCTGCTCATCACTAGCCGGGAGGCGCTGCGGCTGCGGGGTGAACAGGAGTACCCCGTGCCTCCGCTCGCGTTGCCGGAGCCGCACGAGGCAGTGGATCGGGACGCGGTCGCGCGGTGTGCGGCGGTGGCGCTCTTCGTTCAGCGCGCTCGCGGAACCAGGCCGGATTTCGAGCTAACAGACGCCAATACTGGAGCGATCGTGGAGATCTGCCGGCGGCTGGATGGACTGCCACTCGCGATCGAGCTGGCGGCGGCGCGTGTCAAGGTGCTCTCGCCACAGGCGATGGTTCCGCGGCTGGCGAGCCGGCTCTCGCTGCTCACCGGCGGACCGCGCGACCTCCCGGCGCGTCAGCGCACGCTACGGAGCGCGATCGAATGGAGCTACGAGCTGCTGGCAGGCGGTGAACAGGCGTTACTGCGGCGCCTTGCGGTCTTTACAGGCGGGTGGACGCTGGATGCAGCCGAGGAGATCGCGCTCGCTGCCGGAGACGCTGGGGGCGCTGTGACGGATATGCTTGCCGGATTGGAGTCGCTGGTCGACAAGAGTCTGGTGCGCAGGCGCGAGGGGGACGACGGAGAAGTGCGGTTTCGGATGCTGGAGACGATCGCCGAGTATGGGATGGAGCAGCTGGCTGAGAGGGGTGAGGCTGGGAACATCAAAAGGGCGCATGCTGCGCACTACGCGCGGCTGGCGGAAGAGGCGGGGGGCAGGCTTACCGGCAATGAGCAGAGTATCTGGCTCGATCGACTGGAACGCGAGCACGACAACTTGCGCACCGCACTTGCCTGGGCGCGCGACAACGACGAGAACGCCATGGGGCTACGCCTGGTTGCGGCGCTGTGGCGCTTCTGGTATACGCATGGGTATCTTACCGAGGGACGGTACTGGCTGAGTTTTTGGCTGGAGCGAAGCGCCTCAGTGGAGCAGAAAGGTGATCGCGCGGCATTGGCGCAGGCGCTACTCGGTGCGGCAACATTGGCGAGCATTCAGAGTGACCAGCGTACGGCTGTAGCGCTGACTGAGGAGAGCCTTGCGCTCAGCAGGGAGCTGGGAGATGGCAATAGAGTGGCGGGCGCTCTGAACCTGCTGGGATTCATGGCGCTGCAGGGGGGAGATGTCGAGCGTGCTGGAGCGCTCTTCGAGGAGGGGCTAGAGGTCAGTCGCGCGACACGGGATCCGTGGACTATGGCGCGCGCCCTCAACAGTCTCGGTCAGACTGCATACGTCCATGGGGATTATGAGCGGGCGGCGGATCTCTTCGCGCAGGGGCTGGAATTGATGCGTCGCATCGGAAGCAAGTCGCACATTGCTATTACATTGCTTTTGCTTGGCCATGTGCGGCGGGAGCAGGGCGCCTTCGAACAGGCGACGGCACTCTATGGGGAGGCGTTGAGGCTGAGCCTGGAACTGGGCGACAAGCTGCGGGTCGCTCGTGGCCTTGAGGCGATGGCGACGATTCTCTGGGCGGACGGCCAGCCGGAGCGCGCGGTGCGGTTGCTTGGGGCGGCGGCGGAATTGCGGGATGGGCTAGGTGCGGATCTGCACCCACTTGAGCGACCGATCATCGATAGGACGATGGGAGCAGTACGCGCCGTGTTGGGGGATGGATTCGACGGGGAGTGGGCAGCAGGCCGGGCGTTCGCAATGGAAGCCGCGGTGGCCGAGGCGCTGGGCGAGAGAGTCGAGGCCGAGGCGTTGCAAAGAGCAAGCGAAGAGGGATGGATGGAGCGAGTTTGGAACGAACAATCGTGTATGCGACTAGAGAGCAACATTGGGTCTTTAGGTGCGCTACGCGAGCATGTGCGATTCCAAGGCATCGCAGAGGGCGGTCACGCCATCTTCATGTGCGAGTGTGGCCGAGAGTGCGTGGGTTGCCTGAGCGTAATGGGGATCGTCGAGGAGGGTGCGTAGGGTGTAGGTGGCGCGTTCGATGGTGTAGCGGCGGCCGAGCAGTATGGCGCCGGCGTCGAGGTTGATTAGCCTGCCGCCGGTGTAGAATTGATCGACGCCCCAAGGGACGACGAGTGAGGGTACACCGTAACGCAGACATTGGGCGGCGGTGCCGATGCCGCCGTGATGAATGACGGCGGCGCAGCGCGGGAATATGTGCGAGTAGGGTGCGAAAGGAATGGCAAGCACGTCGGATTCGTGAGGCGAGGTTAGGGGGTCGGGGGTGGCGCCAATGCCAATGAGGAGGGCGCGGGCGCCTGCAGCGCGAATGGCGGAGATGCTCGTGCGGTAGAA
>DASVOW010001010.1:0-1989 GCA_036383155.1 Ktedonobacterales bacterium | reverse complement strand
GAGATCTTGCTGCGTGGGCGCGTCGCTCATGTCGCGTTTGCGATAGATGGACAGCCCTATATCTTACCGACGACCTATCACTATGAAGATGCCACCGTCTACATCCACGGCGCTCCGGCGAGCCGCATGGTAAAGACCTTGTGTGCGGGAACACCCGTCTGTGTGGAGGTGACGTTGCTAGATGGTTTGGTCGCCTCGCGCGATGCCAAGAGTCATTCCGCGAATTATCGCAGCGCCATCGTCTTCGGTGTCGCTAAGCCGGTAACCGATCTGGCCGCCAAGCGCGCAGTCCTCGAACGCATGACGCTGCGCTACTTCCCTGGCCGCACCGCAGGGCAAGACTATCTACCGGCGCGCGATGGCGACCTCCGCGCCGTCGAATTGCTCGCCATTGCGATCGATGAGCAAAGCGCCAAAGCCCGCTTTGGTGGCCCCAAGGGAGCACACGACCTCGATGAGGACGGACCCTTCACGCGTTACGTGCTGCCACTACCAGGCGTGGACGGATAACGATCAGCCTCCAACGTCTTGCGATACCCTCAGCCATAAGCTATCCTAAGAGGTGCAGCCGGCCAGCATAGGACATGCGACCGAGGCGCCCGGATCTGGTTGGGGGTGACGATGCGCGGCAACGGTAGGGTCTTTATCAGCCATGCGCACGACGACAACGCGCGGTGCGCACCATTGCTCGCCGCGCTCGACGCCTGGGACGTAGACTACTGGTTCGATACACAGCAGCTTGGCCCCGGCGATGACCTCTCCCACGGCATCCAGCGCGCCATAGCCGAGCGCGACATCTTCATCCGCATCTGCACCCCCGCCGCCCAGCGTTCCTATTGGGTGAAGCTGGAGACCGGCGCCTTTCGTGGACTCCAGGCCCGGGCACATCGCGCGGGCGACGATACCCGCGTGCTGATCAATCTCATCCTCGACGCTGGCTACGAGCCCGAGCCATTCGACTACGCCCACATCTTCGTCGACGCCACCAACAAGCCCCAGCGCGCCTGGCTGGATGACCTCCGCCGAGCGCTGGGTATCATGCCTGCCGGTGCGCCCCAGCCTGCGCCAGCGGACACGCGTGCCGGTCCGGCGACGTTGCTTGTCGATCGCGCAGCGGGTGAGTTTGCCACCATCGCCGCCGCTCTCCTGGGGGCAAAGGATGGCGACCGCATCGAGATCGCGCCAGGCCACTACGCCGAGGAGCTGGCGCTCGACAAGGCGGTGACCCTCATCGGGCTGGGCGAGCCCGGCACAGTGGTGATCGAGGGCATCCACAACAGCACGCTTCGCATCGAAGCGCCCCGCGTGCGCCTGGAACGCCTGACGCTACACCAGCTCGGCGGCAGACATCTCGATTGCCTCGTCATCGCGCGTGGACACGTCGAAGTGATCGGCTGCGACATCAGCACCCAGACCAACGGCGCCGCCGTCAACATCACCGCTGGTGAAGAAGTCCTGCTACGCGGCAACCACATCCACGAAGGCGGTGGTTGGGGAGTCTTCCTCGGCGGCAAAGGCATTGTCACCTTGGAGGACAATGAGATCGTCGCCAACGCCAATAGCGGCCTGACGATTATGCGCGACAGCTACGCCGTCGCCTGCCGCAATCGCATTAACGGCAACGCGCAGTATGCCGTGCGCATCGACGCCCACGCCGGCGGCACCTTCGAGGACAACGACCTCAAGGACAACTACCTTGGCGCCTGGAGCATCGACAACACCAGCTTCGGCAAGGTCCTCCGCCAGCGCAACAAACAATAAGGGCCGATCGCACCTGCTCCTCCAAAGGACAACACAATGAGCATGCCCACCCAAACTCCGTACTATGACTTCACTCTCTTCAAGGTAGCTATATGAGCGACGGTACAGGCAACGAGTCGGCCGCACCAGTGCCGGAGAACTACGAAGGCCGACTTGCGCAAGATCAGCGGCGCCGGATCGAGCATGCACTAAAGCGGCCCGATTTGAATATATGGTTCTCTCCAATCA
>DASVOW010001009.1:0-2065 GCA_036383155.1 Ktedonobacterales bacterium | reverse complement strand
GATCACCGAGACGATCTTTGCGCGACCGGGCCTGGGCAGTTTCTTTTTGAGCGCGCTGGGTCTGCCGGATTATCCCGTGCTGCTGGCGATGCTCTTGCTTGCTGCCGCCTGTGTCATCGTATTCAACCTGATAGGCGACGTCCTGTATGCGGTGGTCGATCCACGCATTCGCTACTCGTAACCTTGCTGCAAGCACGGGCAGGCCAACATCGATGTCAGGCCGAACGTGAGGCAATCCATGGATTCTCCCCTTCACTCGACGCCGTACGCCGATGTCAACGCCGTGCTGCAGCTCCTCTTGGAGCGCATACAGCCGCTCCTGGGCGTGCGCTTCCTGGGGATGTATCTTTGTGGCTCGCTGGCACTTGGCGACTTCGACCCAGATACCAGCGACATCGATCTGATCGTCGTGACCGACGCTGAGCTTGGCGACGAGATCGTCGTGCGTCTTGGAGATATGCACGCCCTTTTCGCCGCCAGCCCGTCTTCCTGGGCCTCCCGAGTAGAAGTCGTCTACATCCCGCGCGACACCTTGCGCCACCCCACACGGCAGAGCACCCCTCACTACCCTCAGATTGAACGGGGAACGGGACTCTTCAAAGCTCCACTCGAAAACGGCTGGCTCTTTCAATGCTATGTCCTTCGCGAGCACGGCATCGCCATCGCTGGACCCACCCCGCGCACGCTCGTCGATCCCATCAGCGCTGATGACATTCGCCGCGCCGCCGTGGCAGCGACAGATGCGATTGCGGGCGAATGGCTGCGCCAGGCCCAACACGATCCTGATTGGCTCGCTTGGGTGAAACGCCGGCAGCACCACGCGTTCGTCGTCCTGACGCTCTGTCGCTTGCTCTACTCGCTCGACGAAGCCTGCGTCGCGTCCAAGCCCGCTGCCGCGCATTGGGCGCAACAGACACACGGCGCACCCTGGACGACGCTCATTGCCTACGCACTCGCTGCACAGCACGAGATCGGCGATGCGCCGGCATCCATTGTAGACGAGACGATCGCCTTCATCCGCTACACCTTGGAGAACTCTCGATCGCGTACGTTTCCTCCACACCCTTGATGACACGATGCAGATACCCCACAGTAATCTCCTGTGACACCGCAGGACAGCCGGCAACGCTGCTATACTTGGAGGGTCACCCCGTAACCCCCCATCCCACCATCCGAGAAGGAGTATCGCAATGCCGCAGCCCCTCACGCCCGACACGCTGATCTACAGCTTCACCCTCGCCGGCGACCCACACATATCCCCTGATGGCACGCGCATCCTCTATTCGCTCAGCCAGACCATTCGCGACACCAAGAAGCCAACCAGCAACCTGTGGCTCTGCGCCGTTGATGGCTCGAATCCCCTCCAGTTTACCCATAGTACCGGGCGCAATGGCAATGGCCGCTGGTCACCCGACGGCGCACAGATCGCCTTCGTCTCCGACCGCGTCAAGAAGAGCGGCATCTTCGTGCTGCCAGCGGTTACTCCTGGTGAGGCACGTGAGATCACCCATCACAACGCAAGCATCAGCGATCTTGCCTGGTCGCCCGACTGCGCGCGCCTCGCCTACACCGTTCCTTTCGATCCTGCCAATCCCGACGAGATGGAGCCGCCGGAAGGCGCGGCCCCACGCGTGCGCGTGACCAGCCGCATTGACTACAAGCAGGATAATCGCGGCTACCTCGGCGACACGCGCCTCCAGGTGTTCGTCGCCGATGTGGCGACGGGCGAGCGTCGCCGCGTAACGCGCGAGGCGGTGGACTACACCACCCCGCAGTGGTCCCCCGATGGCGCTTGGCTGGCGGCGCAGGTGCCCAATCGCAACGGCATGCACTCCCAGCTCGCGCTGATCGAAGTTGCCACCGGCGAGACACGCCTGATCGGGCCGGAAGACGGCGCGGTCGGCGCATGGTCATGGTCGCCCATCGGCGACCGCATCCTCTTCGCGGGCGACACATCGCAGACATGGCAGCTCGATCTCTTCCTCTACGACATCGCCTCCGGCGAGGTGCGCCGCCTCACGGATGACCTCCAGTGCGCCCCGGACACCGGCTATGTCAGCGTCAT
>DASVOW010001008.1:0-24975 GCA_036383155.1 Ktedonobacterales bacterium | reverse complement strand
CACGGGAGTATTCGATCTATCGTGAGCCATGTGTGTACCTCTCTCCATACTGATGAATGCATATATGCACACCAGCGCGGACAAACCTATCCCCCTCCCCCTTTCGGCAGAGAGAAAGGACCGCACGGCGAGGTTTGAGGCTTGAGGCGAAAGCCCCCTCCCATCAATGTAGGAAGGGGCTTTCATAGTATGCGATTTGACGGATCAGTGTTGCAGGCCGCTGACGACGCGGGCGTATTTGTCGGCGAGCGCCTGCGCTGAATCGCGCGAGCGCGACTCGGCCAGCACATGGAAGAGTGGCCGATCGGCATCGGGCAGCACCAGCACCCACTCCTCGCCGAGATCGATCTTGACGCCGTCGATCGGCTCCTCGCGCCGCTCGCGGTATTGCTCGCTGAGAATGCGCATCACCTTGCCCTTATATTCCCAGGGGCAATTGACCTGCGTGCGGATAAGGTGATACGGGGGCAGCGCGTTGACGACATCGGAGAGCTTGGTGTTGAAGCGGGCGAGCGCCTCAAGTAGCTTGAGCGTGGCGAACATGCCATCGAAAGCCGGGTGGAATTCCGGGAGGACAAAGTTGCCGACGCCGTCACCGACCAGCACGACACCAGGGGCGGTGGCTGCGTTGGTCAGAGCGGAGGGCAGCACCTTAGTGTAGATGACGCGCCCCTTGTGGTGCTCGGCGACGCGCTCGATGACGCTTGGCGCGGTGACGGGGGCCGCCACGATGCCTCCCTCACGTCCACGCAGCAGCAACTCTGCCATCGCTGCAAGCAGCTTGCCTCCTTCGAGCGTCTGCCCATGGTCGTCTACGACATAGATGCGCTCACCACCAGTGTCGATACGTACGCCAAGGTCGGCCTTGAGTGTCGCCGTGATGGAGGCGAGCACCTGCATATCGCGGTCGAACTCCTCCGCCGTGCGGGAGTAGCGCGCGGGGTCGCGTGTCGCGTTCAGGGCGATGACGTCGGCGTTGATGGCGTTGAAGATTGGTGAGAGCACATTGACGCTGGCGCCATGGCCGTAGTCCATTACGAGGCGGAAGCGGCGCTTGCGCATCATCTCGATATCGAGCGCCTTCTGGAAGGCGCTGATGTACCGCTCGTTGACGGCAGGGGCGTATTCGATAGTGCCAATGTCGTCGAGGTAGACGCGGCGGAAGTCTTCGCGGAAGAACAGGTTCTCTATCTTGCGCTCGGTGTTCTTGCTGATGTCGAGCCCGTTGTGGTCAAAGAACTTGATGTCGACTACGCGCGGGTCAAACGGCGAGAGGCGAATGTGGACGCCACCGGCGGCATCGGTCGTCCGCACATAGTAGCGCGCGACCGGCAGCGGCACACTCTCCAGGTCTGAGACATTTATACCGGCGGAGGGCAGGCCAGAGATGACGGCGCGCTTGACCATGCGGGGCGTGCGATGGTCGTCGCGATTGACACAGACAACCGAGCCTTTCGCCAGCACAGCGCCGTATGCCGCGCCCAATTTGGCGGCGAAGTCGGGCGTGATATCCACATTCACCAGGCCGGTGACGCCGTAACGGCCAAAGAGCGAGCGCCGACCTTGCGAGCCCCAAATGATGCTGCTGCTCACGACCGCGCCGGTCTCGATCTCTTTATTCGGCCAGATGCGCACGCCTGGCTGGATAATGGCACTCTCGTCCACCACCGAGTGGTCACCGATGACAGCGCCCTCGAACATGACCGCCTTGCTCTTGATGCTGGTGGAGGAGCCGACAAGCGCACCGCGCAGCTCGGCACGCTCGCCGATGTAGGAGTTGTTCCAGACGACGCTGCGGTCGACCTGGGAATAGTCGTCGAGGATGGTGTAGTGTCCGACAGCCGAGGGGCCGTGGATGATAACGCCATTCTTGATCTTGCAGTCGTGACCAAGGAAGACGGGGCCAAAGATTTGCGCGTCCGGGGCGATTTCAACGCCCTCCTCCGCCCAAACGCCGCCACCCAGGTCTGTGCCGGGCATTTTGATATCAACTTTGCCCTGGAGCACGTCGGCGTTCGCCTGCATGTATTCCGCGAGGTTGCCGACATCGCACCAGTAGCCTTCGGCAACGTAGCCGTAGATCGGGTCGCCCTTCTTCAGCATGTAGGGGAAGAGCTCCTGGCTGAAGTCGTAGGGCTTGTCTTTCTCGAAGTAGCTGAAGATGGCCGGATCGAGCACATAGATGCCCGTGTTGATCGTGTCGCTGAAGACCTCGCCCCAGCTTGGCTTTTCGAGAAACTGGGTGATGTGGCCGCGGTCATCGGTGATGATGACGCCGTATTCCAACGGGTTCGCGACGTGGGCGAGTGTCAGCGTGGCAAGGGCTTTGTGCTCATTATGGAATTTGATAATCTCAGTCAGGTTGAAGTCGGTCAGCGCGTCGCCACTTATCACCAGGAACGGCTCGTCAAGCATTGCTTCTGCGTTCTTGACGCTGCCAGCAGTGCCAAGCGGCGTTTCTTCGCGCGAGTAGGAGATGCGCATTCCAAGCTGGCTGCCATCGCCGAAATAGTCCTCGATTGCGCTCGCCATATATTGGACGGTGACGACCACATCAGTAATACCGTGTGCTTTGAGCAGATTCAGGATATGCTCCATCACCGGGCGCCCTACGATGGGCACCATAGGCTTCGGTCGAGTTACTGTCAGAGGGCGAAGGCGGGACCCCTCACCGCCGGCCATCACGACTGCCTTCATCGCGCGTTCCTCCTCGTCGTGGTTACGTGCTCTCTAGTGGAGACGCTATGGATGCGTTTGCCATCTATCTGGGAATATGGAGAGGGAGACCTCTCCATGAGTTCGGTCATTCGAGAAGGGCAAGATCTGATACTGCTGGCTCCTATCACACCTTCCGTCCGCTATTTTCGTGCCACGGGGCTGAATTACGTTAGCGACAAGACGGAGGCAGGTAGATGAGCAGGCAGCTTCCGCACATAATGTGGTACATACGTGCACGGGCGGTGCTCATGGGAGGCGAACAAAACCAGCATATCGCTCGCGCGACATTGGGTAAGGACTCTCTACTAGAGGATGAGAAGCCCTACTCTCTATGATGGTATCACTGGCTCGGCTGATAGGGCAAGCCGCAAGACGAGGGAAAATGAAGGAGGAGCACCCCATCAGTGGGATGCTCCCCCAACATGTGCATAACCAGACAATTGTCAGCGAGTATCAACGGCATCACTCGTTTGTACTGCAGATACGTGTCATCCACTCGACAAATCGCCGACGCTCTTCTTGATCGCGCCGCTCGCGCTCAAAGCGATCTTGCAGTGCAATCAGTCGAAGCGCTTCATCTACAGTGAAGCCACGGTCAAGCAAGACATCGACGAGCAAATCCTCATATTGATGCATCGCCACACCTCCCGCTGCATATGGCATGCCTTGGACGGGGCGGGATGACTCTGCCAGCATGAGGCGCTGTGCCCGCACGCTATAAAAGGAAAGGTGAAGTACTCACACGTGCGGTTCACATGCCCAACCGGCCTGCCCCTGTCGTAGGGCGCCTAGTTTTTGGCATAATCACGTTCTCTCACGTTGGCTAATAGCACGTCCATCTGTACACAGGCATAGCAGATGATATGCCAAAGCCATTGCTACCGTTAGGACAACTACTACACAAAATATAACGTGGGTGTGAAGGGCGAGGTCAAATGCGCGCCAAATGGGAGGGGACCAGATTGGGCTGGACCGATTGGGTGAAGTGCGGATGATTTACGCTGAAGTTGGGGCGAGATCTCGTCACGGTGGCGCAGGAGGCACTCTCGTCGTTGAAGAGCCGGGGAACACGCGCGACGGGGCATTGAAGCCCCGCCAGTTGCCAACAATCAATCCAGACTGATTTGAATGTGACGCGCTTACCCCACAGCCACAGATGCAATGCCATGCTCATGCACGGTGGGGGAGATGCCAAGACGCCGCAGCATCGTGTCGTGCGCCTGCCACTCGGCGGTATCGTCGAGCGGGGCGAGCTGGGTCTCAGGCGCGTCTACTCCGTAGCGCCGCTGTAGCGCGAGGGTGAGCAGATGGTCGACGAAATGCGGATTTTTGGGCAGCAGGGAGCCGTGGAGATAGGTGCCGTAGACGTTGCGGTAGATGCAGCCCTCCATGTGGTCTTCGCTGTTGTTGCCATGGCCGGCGAGCACATAGCCCAATGGCCGCGCGGTGGGACCAAGGTAGGTGCGGCCGCCGTGGTTTTCGAAGCCGATGAGCGTGCTGTCGCCCCAGCGCAAGGCAACATTGCCGACACAGCGAGGCACGCTCTTACCGCGATGGATGGTCCAGGCGTCGAAGATGCCCACGCCCTGTAGCTCGGGTCCCTCGGCGGGGCGGTAGTAGTGCGCGAACAACTGGTAGCCGCCGCAGACGGCGAGCACAGGAATGTCGTTTTCGACGGTGGCGCGCAAGCCATCAACTTTGACCTCGCGGAGATCGCGGGCGACTTCTTCCTGCTCGCGATCCTGACCGCCACCGATGAAGAGCATATCGTATGCGTCGGGATCGAGCGACTCGCCCAGGCCAAGCGGGACGATGCGCAGGTCGATGCCACGCCAGGCGCACCGTTGGCGCAGAGTGATGATGTTGCCACGGTCGCCGTAGACGTTTAGCTGCTCGGGGTAAAGATGGCCGAGCACGAGGTGGCGGTTCTCAGGGTTGCTAGGCATCTTGCTGCTCCCAGTAGTGTGGCGCGAAGCCCTGTCGCTCAAGCTCACCACGCACGGCCAGGAGCGCGGTGTAGGTGGGCACGATGTAGAGTGTGTCGCCCTCAGGCGTCTGCTCCAGCGCCCAGGCCAGGGCTTGCGGGATGTCTGGCTCAACGTGCGCGGCGGGCGCACCGGCATACTTCAGGCGGAGGGCGAGATCGTAGGCGCGGGTGCCGCTGACGGAGACATGAGCGCCGAGCCCAGCGATCTGCTCAACGTCGGCATCCCAGATCCAGGAGACGTCCTCGCCATCGGCTGCGTGGTCGTTGAGCAGTAGCAGCAGATGAGGCTGACGCGGTGAGGGTGAGGTCCTGGTGGTTGCAAGGGCACGCAGCACTTCATTCAACCCGGTGGGGTTCTTGGCGAGCAGGAGATGGACCGTGCGCCCGTTGGCCTCGATGCGCTCGGCACGGCCAAACGCTGGGGTGAAACGCCCGAGTGCCGTCGCCGTGGAGGCAAGATCGACGCCCATGGCGTAGCCGACAGCGGCGGCAGTGAGCGCGTTATAGACGTTGTAGAGGCCGGGGAGGTTGATACGCACCTCGCGCTCGCCATTGGGAGTCACCAGGGCGAAGCGCGTGCCAGCCAGGCCGTCCGCCGAAATGGCGCGAGCGGCGATCTGGGGGCGGGGGCGCGCGTAGCCGCAGCCTGGGCAGCGCCAGTGGCCGATGTGGCTGTAGAAGCGGCGGGCGAAGTCGAGTGGAGCGCCACAGCGCGGGCACGTGCGCGTGTCGACCACCTCTACCACGCCTGCGGCATCGACATCGGTGGTCGTTTGTAAGGAGAGGGCTTCCTCGACGCCGAAGTAGATGGCGTGCTCCACCTGATCGTCGGTGCGCGCAAGAGCGGCGACGGTCGGATCGTCGGCGTTGAGCACGAGGCGGGTGGCGGGTGGCAGTGTGGTGAGGGCATTGCGCCAACGCTCGGCCACAGTATCCACCTCGCCATAGCGGTCGAGCTGGTCGCGGAAAAGGTTGGTGACGGCGATGACGCGTGGCTGCACCTCGGCGACTACCTGCGGGAAGGCTGCCTCATCCACCTCGAAGACGGCGGCGGCGTTGCCATTGCGGCGCAGCATGCCATTGGGGCGCGCGCGGATGATGAGGGCGGCCGTCACGCCGCGCATCAGGTTGGCTCCCTCTCGATTGCGCCAGATGCGTATACCCGCGGCGCGCAACACGTAGGCAACCAACCCACTTGTGGTAGTCTTGCCGTTGGTGCCGGTGATGACGGCGCTACCGTGCCGGAGCTGAGCGCCGAGATAGGTGGCGATGTCGGGATCGATGCGGCGAGCCACGAGTCCAGGCAGACTCGTGCCGCCGCCGAGGCGCAAACGGCGCGCGAGCGCACCGGAGGCGCGACCGGCGACCACGGCTGCCGCGGCCCGCGCCTGTGTACGCCATGAGCGACGCCGGGGGATGGAGCGCGACGTCGCGGGCCTGTCTTGGGTTGACGGCGCGCCTTTTGGCGTATCGTGTGTTTGTGCAGTTGTCGTCTGCTGTTCAGAAAAACTCATCTTGTGACGGCTGGCTCCATGAGCAGGCTACGAATCGTCTCCACCAGGATGTCGTTCGGACACGGTTTGATCAGATAGGCCTCGGCACCGAGCGAGAGCGCATGCGTGCGATGTATTTTCGCTGCTCGCGAGGTGAGCATGGCGACGCGCACACCTTGGAATTGCGGTGAGCCGCGTATGATGGAGAGCAACTCGAAGCCGTCGAGCCGTGGCATCTCGATATCTAGCACCAAGACGGACGGCGGGCTGACCAGCATCATCTCCAGCGCCTCGATGCCATCGCGAGCAAGCTGCACATCGAATCCGGCGCGACGCAGCACACGATCGAGCGTGCCGCGGATCGACACGGAGTCGTCTACTATCAGCACGCGGGGTGCCAGAGTGGGCGGTGGCTGGGGCGTTGAGCGCGTGGGAGCGTGTTTGCGTGGGCGCGAGCCATCCAGCGCGGCGGTGACTAGCTCATGGACATCGAGCATGAGCAAGAGCTGACCCTCCGGCGTGACCGTGGCCCCGCGCAGCGAACGCCGCCGAAGATGCTTGGGCAACACCTGCACTACCAGCTCCTGCTCGGTGATGACGTTGTTGATGAGCAACGCAGCGCGCTGGTGACCCAGGTCGATCACGAGAGCCATCTGGGTGTCGTGGGGCCGATGCTCAAAGCCAAGCAGGTCTGTCAGCACGAATGCGGGAATCTCTTCGTAGCCTGCCTCCGCTGCTGGGAACTGGCGATCTGGTTGACGCGCCCCCTTTCCTACGCGCTCGACACGGATACGCCTCTCCAGTGGGATCTGTTCTGTCGGGACGGAACCGTTGGCTCCAGCAGGCCCGAATGGCTGTGGACTCGGCGTCGAGACGAGGATCTGATCGGGCATGAGTGATAGGGTTCGCTGGACTGACGTGAACGGCACAGCGAAGTGTTGATTGCCGGCGCGGACATGGAGCGAGCGTACGATGCTGAGTGAGATGGGCACTCGTATGCGAAAGACGCTGCCTTTTCCCTGCTCGCTGCGCACACTGATCGTTCCCTTGAGCTGCTGGATGGCGGTACGTACCTGGTCGAGGCCTATGCCACGTCCACCGAGCGTCTGGGCCTCGTCAAACGTGGACACACCGGGCATAAACATGAGATCCAGCGCCTCAGTGTAGCTCATGCTGCGGGCGGACTCCGCGTCGATGTAGCCCTTGGCAAAGGCGACGCCAGCTAGACCGAATGGGTTCACACCGCGCCCATCGTCGCCGACCTCGATGATCACATCGCTATTGGTGTAGTAGGCATGCAGCCATACTGAGCCGACCTCCGGCTTTCCCTGCGTGATGCGCTCAGCGGGCGGCTCGATGCCATGTAGGATGGCATTACGAATGAGCTGAACAAGCGGCTCAGACAGCGCCTCGCTAATGTTGCGGTCGATCTCCGTCTGCTCGCCGCTCGTCGTAAATTTAATCTTCTTGCTGACCACCTGCTGGACGCGCCGCACCTCAAACTGGAGGCGGGGTGTCAATTCAGCGAGCGGGACGAGACGGATGCGCATCACATCGTGTTGCATGTCGCCAGCCAGCCCTGCCTGCTCCTGGCTGACCTGACTGAGCCGCATGAGGACGCCGCGCAACGTGCGACTGGTGGTCGTGACATCCGCGACTACTTCGCTCAGCGAGCGCAGGGCATGATCGACTTCGGTGTAACGCTCCAGATCGAGGCCGGGTGGGTCGTGTGGCAGAGCCGGGGGTGCATAGACACTCCCAGCCGCCCTCAATAGCGCATTGATTTGAGCTTGCTCGGCCTGCGCCGCGTCTGATGGTGTATCTCTGCCAGCGGCGCTCTGCTGAGGTGAACGGCCACTGAGTCCAAAGAGGTTGAGTCCCAAGCGCCCGAGAGGCGAACGCGCAGCGTCTTTTGCGTCTCCATCCTTCTGGGAGGCGGCCATGTGGCCGAGCACCGCATGCAGATCGGTGATATCACGACTCAGTACGTTCAAACGCGCCAGTGAGTGCTCCAACTCATCTTGCAATGTGTCGATCTCGTTGCGAGCTTGTGTCAAAGCGGCGCGATTGAGGGCGAGCGCACTCACGTGCTTCATGAGGTCGTTGAGGCGATGGATGTCTACCCGCAGTATCGGCTCACGGTCGTCGCCGGTCACCTGTGGTTGTCGCGTGGCCGGTGCTTGATTCTCCTCACCGGTCGCTATAGCGGCCATGGCGGGTGGCGCAAACGCGGCTGGAGGCGGGCGATGGATCGAGAGCGAGCCCCCAGCACCGTAATCGGCGTTCGCGCGCAGCATGTCGCGCAAGAGATAGGCTCGCTGCACCAGCGCCGGATCAATCTCCTGATCAGCGATCACCGCGTCGAGCGCGCCCTGGAGCAAGTCTATGCCCTGCATTAGAGCGGAAACGGTTTCAGGTAGCGTTTCGGATGGCTGTCGAGGGAATGCGGTGAGGATGTCTTCAAACGCAAGAGTGAGCTCGGCAAAGACGGGGAAGTTGAGAGTCGCCGCATTGCCTTTTACCTTGTGGGCGATACGACCCATCTCGCCCAGCATGGCTTCATCTCCGTCTTCCTCATAGCGCAGAAGTGAGCGCCGCAGGTCTTGAGTATCGGCAGTTGTCTCAGAGATGAAGACACGGCGCATCTCAGGCGGAATTGCATCCAGATCTTCGGCGGTGAATGGGTGAGCGGTGAGTGGCTGAGTGGCTGACTGGGCCGATGGCAGATGTGCGCTAGGAACGGGCGCGGATGAAGCATCGTGCGCCACTCGCTCAGATGCTCCTGAGGCGCCAGCGGGCGCTGTGTCGAAATCGACGTGCGGTTCCGATGTCGCCTTAGGAACGGATTGGATGGGGTGTGACTCGGCAGCCACGGATTCTAAGGCAGGAGCAACTTCGGGAGCGTCGAGCTCATGGAGCTCGGGAAGCGGTCCTGTTACGCGCGGTGCTCGCGGGGGCAGTAGCTCGCTGTGGCGGAATTCTTCGAGCAGCGCGCGATCTTCATCAGTGAGCTGGCTGGAGGATAGCGTATCGAATGCCGACGCGCTCGCGATGCTGAGCGATGGATACGTGCCGTTGGCCGATACGCCTAGCTCATGGGCAAGCTCGGCAAGCGTTTCCGATGTGTCTGCGTTGGTAGTATGGGCCATAGACGCCCGAATGGGGGTGGATGTGACGTGCGAGACTTGCGGGAACGGCTCGGAGGGAATCGGCGGAGATGGCGCGGATGGCGCGGATGGCGCGGATGGCGCGGATGAAACGGCGTCAAGCGGCCTGGTGTCGCGTGGCGAATACGGTGGGTATTCCGGCAACTCGCGTGTGACGCGCTGCTGAGCTTCGCGCAGGGCGGCGAGTAGCCGATTCATTGCGACGCGCTCGTCCTCGCTGGGCGCCAAGACGCGAGAATGCTCCGCCATAAGCTGCATGCGCGCGTGCAGATAGGTCAGGATATCCGCGGTCGCGGCCAGGAGCGCCATGCTCGGCTGCCGGGCCACGTGCGTCTCTTCGTAGGCGGCGGCTATCGCGGCGGCTAACGACGCGCAGTCTTCCGCATGGAAGCCTGAGCTGAGGTCGGCCATAGCGGTTGCAAGGCGGCATATTTCCTGACCAGCGACGCTACGCTGCACCTCAGTGGTATATGCGCTGCTGAGCGTGTCGAGGTGGCGCTGCGCCACGGGCAGCAGCGCGCGCATCTCCGCGATGAACAGCCGGGCTACGTCACGCTCGTCCATCAGGTTCCTCCTCCAATGCATGCAGCACGTCATCCAGCACAAGATCAGTCTGCAAGAGGGTGTAGCGCCGTCCACTCCGTGGTATGACGTAGTCGCCTGCAACGTAGCGCTCGCGCACCTCACCGGCACCTGCCGTTGTTTCGCGCGTGTGGGGTGCAATCATGTCGTCGTCGAGGCGCACGATATCTCCCACTAGCGCAATGGCCCAGGCGAGGCAGCGCTCTCCCGTTCCGACGATGAGAGCGGATCGCGGTATGGACTCGGAGGTGGGCTGGGATAGAGTGAAGTGATGAGGATCGGCGTGTGCTTCCGCGCTGTCAAGAAGCATTGGCACGGGGTCTATCAGCGCGATCATCTCCGTACGGAGCGCGAAGATGCCCATCATCCACTCTGGACTCGCCGGCAGTGGGGCAACCTGTGGAAGCGCGGGCACGACTTCACGAAGCGCAGCAAGCGGCACACCGCAGTCTACGCCACCACACGTGAAGAGGAGATATTCGGTGCCGCCAAGCTCCTCGAACGGTAGCTCGCCGGTCTGCGCCTGGAGCAGCAAACGTTCCATCACCTCAGCGGTGTTTGCCCGAGTCGCCGTAAGGAGCTGGGCCAACGGTGGTGGAAGAGTGCCCGGAGCCTGTGCGGGTTGATTGAACTCCTCGTCAAACACTGTTCCCATAGCCGCTCTCTCTTCGTGTTGCCTGCCTGTCCCTCACGGGCGGACACGGCGGGGTACTCTCGCAATGCCGCACGTACGGCCACCGACGTGTTTGGTTTCAAGAATTCTCTGGGTCAGGGAGTCCCGGATCGATTTCGAGATAGGAGCAGACTGTGTTGACAACCTGCGAGACGCGGAAGGGCTTGGCGATGAAGTCGCGCGCGCCGATGAGCCTGCTGCGCAAGCGATCGACCATACCATCATGCCCACTCAACATGACGATGATCGTCTGCTCAAACTCTTTTTTTGAGCGCAGTATGCTGGCGACCTCGTAGCCATTCATGCGTGGCAAGCCGATATCGAGGAGCAGCAGGCGCGGCACCGTGACCTGATGTTGGGCGAGCGCGCGGATGGCGGTGATGCCGTCGGGGAAGATGGAAACGGGGATGCCGATGCGCTGGAAGCTCACCTCGATGATCTTGCGCACGATCTCAGAGTCGTCTATCAACATCACTGGCTGTTCTTGCTGTTCGTGATCTTCGAGGGGTGCCATTTGCATTCCATCCTGCGCATAGGTAGCGGCATAAAACGAATCGTTCGCCGGAGAAGGTGGACTACTCATCAACATATGTATGCTCTCCATATATACGCCGTCATCGCTGGAGCCGGCAGTGACTCCGGTCACAACATACCATGTGCGGTACCGCAGGCCAGGGATGAGGCGAGTTGAATGCACGTGACGCCGCTAGTGGCAGTACCACGAAGGACGCGGGAGCGGGTTGCTCTCGACGCGCCTTTGTGTGGCACGCCGCGTCGCGGCTGAACGACACACTGCAGGGATGTGTAGCGGCGCGACGGTGAGGCACGCTAGAGCACACTGCCCGACGACTCACCGCGGAATGTCAGGAAGAGGGCCTCCCATGCCTCCTGATTCTGGGCACGCTCGATGGGCGAAGCGACACGCGCATTGATTGCATTGAACGATGCCGCGAGCGCACGCTGCAGCACATCGAGGCAGGTTTCATAGAAGAGGTTTGCGGAACCGAGCGCGCCACGCGAGGTGCCATCGAGCACCTGACGACAGAAAGCGGCGAAATTGTCCACATCGAGCCGGTTATGCTCGACATGAAAACGATAGTTGTCGATACCGAGCAACCCTTCACGCGACAGAATCGAGGCGAGCGTGTCGGGCGAGAGGCCCAGCCCGCTGCTCTGGCACGCCTCCTCAAGGGTGCGCATCGTCTGGTTGATGAAGCTGGCCAGCGCGATCAGTTGATCGGCGGGGGACTTCTTCTTGATCCAGTCTTGCTCCATGCTGATGAGCAAGGTGAAGAGATCGAAGTGCTGCATACTCAGGCGGGCAGCTTCTTCGGGCAGGCCAGGGCCACCAGCGGCACCCACCGGCACCAGGAGCCCTTCCTGTATGAGCGGGCCGATCATGCGGGCCACGTCGACCTCAGGTTGGTGTAGTGACGTGGCGATACGGCGGACGGTGAGCTGTGAGTTTACGCGCGAGATGACGCGCCACGCGGCAGCATGAAACTGCAAGGGGTGTCCGATAGGCGGCTCGAACGCCATTGCGATGTGGGTGCGCATGCCATCTGGCAGGAATGGCTGGAGGCTCTCCCATTCGTGCTCATAGCGCAACACTTCCATCACGGCGCGAGTCGAGTCGATCCGTTGGTTGGCAGCATCGGCGGGGAGTCGCTCGTCAGAGTGGAATTCATACGTGCCTTCGCGCCAGAGCGCCAATTCGCGCGCCGTCCAGAGTGTCTGCGTCTTGAGTGCTTGATCAAGCTGATCTTCGGTCAGAATCTTGAGATCGACAAGGCGCTCTCCGATGCGCTTGCCAAGCGGATCTTGCGTCTGGAGTTTGAAGGCGTGATCAATCTGTGTGGCGCTCGCTAGATTTAATTGCTGCAGCACGTGCCCAAGTGTGAGCGCCTCTGTGTCAAGCTCCGTGCAGCTTACCAGAGCGCCGTTATCGAAGTATATGAGTCCTGTTCGGTCGCCATTCGGATGCTCTTGATACAGGTGTAAAGCACCTGTATTCGAGCCAAGCGCCATCATTTGTAGCAACTCAACGAGTCGAAACTCTTCGAGTCGCCCGCTAAATACACTGCCATTTGACACAAACGTTATTCCTCAGCTATTGCTTGCGAGCTACGATGATGCATGCTCTGCATACACCATAGCCGCCGGTCGAAGGGCACGCGAACAGTATACGCGAACAGTATATAGGCATGGCGAGCTACTGTTGGATAGTGTCTGTCGAGAGATCGGAGTATGCGTATCCCATCGCGCGCAATTATACTTCAGTCGGGTAGCAGCAACAAGTGACCTAAGGACCGAATATCGGCGCCGGAAAGGACAGTAGCCGCGAGCGCGCTAATTGTCACGTGGAAGACGGGGTGCAGGAGATCTGGCGCAATCTCAGCCAGGGGCGCCAGCACGAACGCACGTTCCGCGAGACGCGGATGGGGAAGCGTCAACTCAGGCGTCTCGATCACAAGCTGATCGTAGAAGAGCAGGTCGATGTCGATGACCCGCGGGCCAAAGCGGACTCCCTCAACGCGCCCAAGCGTTTGCTCCATTGATTTGATGCGATGGAGCAAATCGAGCGGTGCCAGCGACGTATGGCCAGCGCACACGGCGTTGTGAAAACGCGGCTGATCGGTGACGAGCAGCGGCGCGGTATCGTATACAGATGACACGGCGGTCAACCTGACGACGCCAGCGAGAGCATCCAGCGCTGCCTGCACGTTACGGTCGCGCTCGCCAAGATTGCTCCCCAGGCCGAAGTAGGCGAGGTGTGTTGCCGCACCAGGGTGCTCGGATGAGCGCGCTGAGGATGCCTCTACGGGATCTGGCCTGGTCATATCGCTCTCCCTTGGCCGTGGGGCGAACCTGATAAAATATCGGGCGCTTACCGGATGACAGCATGGCATAGTTACGATAGCATATACTATGCAGTGGAGAGGTACGATCGCATAGTGTCGTCTGCGATGGCGGCATCGCACTGCCTCTGGCAATTGATCGAGGGCGCCTTTCTGAGACGCAATAGTGCATCTTATACGGGATCGCAGACAGTCGCATGATAGGATTGATTGGGCTCGACCATCACCAAGGCAACGCTGAGTTGCGCGGGCGCGTGAGCTTTTCGGGCGAGCGCCTGCTCGACGCTCTCCGCAGTCTTGGTGAGGCTCACGATATAGACGAAGTTGCTATTATCTCGACGTGCAACCGCACCGAGGTATATGCAGCCACAGAGGATTGGCCCTCTGCCGCGACCACGATTCGCGGATTCTTACGAGACACCTGCCTGCGCAGTGGCAGCATCCCATCTCTGGGGTCGCTCTCTAAGGCAGGACAGCCACTGGCAGATGCGACAGGCAGCGCAACGAGCGTCGCATCTGCAGGCACGATGCTCGATGTTCCCACACGGCCGACTGCGGTTACACCACAGAAGATCGAACAGCTTGAGCGTTCACTCTATGAGTACGAGGGAGTGCAAGCGGCACGCCACCTTTTCCGTGTCGCAGCAGGACTCCAGTCGATGGTCGTCGGCGAGGCACAGATACTTGGTCAGGTGAAAGACGCACTGACCGCCGCCGAATCTGTGCATGTCGTCGGGGAAGAGCTCCGCTCGACGTTTACTACGGCGATCAAAGTCGGCAAACGCGCGCGCGCTGAGACGGAGATTGGTAGGGCTGATGTCTCGGTCGCCGCGCTGGCTGTGCGCGTCGCCTACGAGTCGCTCGGCGGCCTAGGCGGACGCTCGGCCCTGCTTATCGGCGCCGGCCGCACGAGTCAGATGTGTGCGCGGCTGCTGCGGTCCGAGGGCATCGGGCGGCTGTTTCTCGCCAACCGCACAGCACAGACGGCGGCAGATCTCGCGGCGGAGGTGGATGGAGAAGCGATCGCTTTGGCTGACGTCGAAACGGCGATCCCATCGGTGCAGCTCATTATCAGCGCAACCGCGGCGCCGCATGTGGTGCTGAACACGTCAACAGTGGCACGTGGTGTGACCGGCCGTCGCACGCCGCTCGTGATCGTCGATCTTGCGGTGCCACCCGACGTGGATGAAGCGGTGGGTCTGCTCCCAAATGTCTCACTGTATACACTCGACTCGCTGCGTAGCCTCGAGGGCGGTACGGCAAGTGACGCGGCGCCGCAACGAGATGATGAGCTGGCACATATCGCGGAGATCATCGAGGACGGTGTCTATGAGGTCCAACGCAGCCGCGTGATGCGCCTCGCCGTGCCTGGCATAGCAGCATTACGCCGCCACGTGGACGAGTCTGAGCAGGCGGAGCTGAGCCGAACGCTGGGGCGGCTCCAGCACCTCTCGGAAGCAGATCGCGCCCTTATCGAGCGGTTTGGGGAGCGTCTCGTCGATAAGATGTTTCATCATCTGGTCTCGCGTATCCGTTCGCTTGCCGAGTATGACGAGGTGCCGCCCGACGTGACGATGAAGGTGCTCGGTCGCCTCTTTGCGGACCCAAACGGTGAGGGCGAGGCGCAGCACTAGAAGCAAAGCGAGCGTATGGGATCCAGATAGGCCGGTTGCATTGACGAGTGGACGGCTGTCACGCTATACTTGCCCCGCTCTTTAGGAGTTTCAGCGGAGGCGGAGGTGACATGCGAGAGATGTGTGGTATGTGGGTGAGAAGAGCGGTTGCATGGGTGATGCATGCAGGAGACGTGTGTTTTCAGCGCCGTGGCGCGAGCGGACGCATGAACGTGCAGGTGGCGCTGGGACTGTGCATGCTTGTAAGTATTGCGATTGCGGGCTGCCGCAGCACAACTAGCCAACCCCAGCTCCCTGGTGGCACCTACCGCAACGACACGTTTCATTTTAGCGTGAGCTACCCGGTAGGATGGCAGGTGAATGTTGCGCCAGCCGCGACAGCATCACAGGGCATCCCACTGCACGTTGTGATCACACGCACATCCACGCTTCAGACCACAAACGCGCTCATCTCAAACTGCTCCATACTTGTGCTGAACCCGCGTGATGCCGAGATTGCGACGCAAATCAAGCCATTGAGGGCCCGCATACAGAGCAAGGATACTCACCTGCATGCTATGTTGCTGGGCGGTCAATCAGGATATCGAGAAGAGCCAGTGCAGCAGGAGATTCCCGGCACGCAGGCGAACGACACGCACACAAACTATTACCTGCTGCTCAATGACTACGTCTATGAGATCAGTACGGATGCAATCTCAAGTGATAATGCCGACAGCGTGCTTCAGTCTATGGTTGCCAGCTTCACTATCGTGAAATAGCGTATATCACCTTAGCGGCAAATAGAACGGCGAGGGACCGCGTTATACCGCTGCCCCTCGCCGTCTTTTCAGATTCCGTGACTACACGGAACACTATCGGCCATGTGCCTTGCGAACAGCAGCCTAGAAATTGGGCCGTCGCTCACGGCGACGCTGCTGTTTCTGCTGCTTGGACGGCTTGCGCGTGCTGCCCCAGCCATCCTCTTCCTCGTCTTCGTCATAGTCGAGGTCGTCGTCCAAGTCTTCATCCTCCTGGGCTGACAGGGGGGTCTCGTCTTCGACTTCTGGATAGTCAATGTCCGGGGCGGCAGCAGACGTTTCGACCGCGGACTGCTGGCCAAGAGGACCAAGGTCGTCGATTGCTCCCGACTCAATATCGGGAACTTCGTCGGTATCCATCTCAGCCGAGCTCTTCATGAGCAGATCGATATTGGCGAGGTCAGCAAGCGACGTGATTGTCGGCCGCGCAGGCTCGGGCTTCTTTTCCGGGGCTTTGCTTGCCGGCTTTGGCTTTGGCGGAGCTTTTGCTACTGCCGGCGCCGGCTCAAAATCATGGTCTTGCTCGTCTTCAATATCTTCTACGTCTGTCTCGGCATCTGCTACACGGCCAGCGGTGACGTCGCGTTTGCCCTGTGCGACATCGATCCAAAACTGGGAATAGTAGTGCGGTCGATCAATGTCTTGAGTGACATCTTTCCTGGTCATCGTTCACCTTACCGTAAAGCGCCGGAGACGACACTCGGCGCAGGAGCGTCATATGACGTGACGCCATATTCTTCGCTTGTTGGACTACATGGCGTGCCGCGATTGGCAGCGACACCCTTACGAGAGACATCCGGCTCGCGTGCAGCATACCGCTGAATGACGAGCACTTCAAACGATTGTATGCCCAATAGGCCCATACTGTCAAGCAAAAAGCGAGGAGACATTATGGGTGATCGGCGAGTGTCTCACAGCCGCATTGATATGCAATGAGTGCTATCGCCGTCTCCCTGTTATGCACGCTTTACAGCACTGTTGCAACAGCGATCAGCCGCCCACGCGCTTGACTTTGTAGCCCAACTCCTTGAGCCGAGATTCGAGTCGATCGCGGTGATCGCCCTGAATCTCGATGCTGTCG
Organism: Ktedonobacterales bacterium; assembly: GCA_036383155.1. GTDB lineage: Bacteria > Chloroflexota > Ktedonobacteria > Ktedonobacterales > JADMIN01 > DASVOW01. The sequence goes on along the minus strand of DASVOW010001008.1, from coordinate 7,985 downwards.
CCCTTCACTGTTCCTCCTGAACCGCAGAGCTTCTTGAGTGACTGGGCAAGCTGGGTCACCTCGGCAGCGTCTCCTGGTATCCCGGCGAGAATGGTGACGGTCTTGCCACCGCGACTCTTGCGATCTCGCGCGATGCGAACGTAGCCATCGCGCGGAGCCGAGAGCACGCCGGAGCCCACGCGCTGGCGTGCCTCCGAAGGGCACGTACACGTGCCCTCAGGCTTGCCACAGACGGAGCACAAAGCTACCCGGCCTATACCGGTTGTGTAAACAACGTGTCGATCTGATGATGTCATAAAAGTAATATTGTATCTTGCTTACTGCGCGTGATGATACGAGGCATGGTCCTGGTGGTCACACTGATCACCAAGCCACACATATAAAGTGTATCACATGATTCTGAGGAGGCGCGGGACTTTTGGGTAGCCGAACGCTGGTAATATTACTGTAAAACTTGGTGAAGTTACATCTCAATGCGATGCAACTGCGAGATTGCGTCGTCTGCCGAGATGGAGTACGAATGTGCGCTATGAATGCCTCCAATAATAGACAATAATGAGTCACTTTGGATTGACACGCAGTCTATACACATACTATACTAGCTATAGTAAGTTAGTAGGTAAGGTGTCGGTTGATGTATATTGTGAAGCGATGGAGGTGCTGAGTAGTGCGTTTGCTCTCGTCGTACGAGGTGCGCACCATAGCTTGAGTAGCAGAGCAGCGGCAGCATCGAGGGGAGGCGCATAGGCGCCCTGAAGAGATGACTTTCCGCGGGATGCAATTAGCGGACCGAAACGTAGTGTTTCATGGTGTCCGCCATTTGGTTTTGTCTGTCTTTGTCTGTCGTCCCTTCACGAGTGGCCACGGCAAGAGAAGATGAGGCAAGCAGAGAACAAGTAGATGTAGCTTGTAGCCGGATGATCTCTGAGAGGCGCAGCTATCGGGAGTGCAGTGGCTACCGGGGAAGGTGCGAGAAGCAATGAATCCTGAGACCGCTATACGTGACGCATCGACGTTGAGGCTGGGCCAACGATTACGTCGCGCCAGGCTTTCGCGCAACCTTACTCAGGGCGAGGTCGCGAAGAACCAGTTCAGCGTATCCTACATCTCAGCCGTAGAGCGTGGGCAAATTCGCCCGTCGCTTGGTGCGCTCGAAATGCTTGCCGAGCGATTGCAGATACCAGTGATTGATCTGCTCGGCGAGGCAGAGCTTGACATAAAGGGTGCTTCACCCGGGGAGACCCGCGACGGCGGAGCGGAGCGTTATCGCGATGACATCGACATGCGCTTGCGCGACGCTCGTATCTTGTCGTTGCAGGGCAAAGCTGACGATGCGATTGCCCTACTCACACGGCTGAGTGCACAACAACTCTCACTGCGAGAGTCTGCCTGGGTCCGGCTGCAACTAGCAGCGGCGTACAACAGGCAGGGACGAGCGGACGACGCCCGCCGCGAAGCCCAAGAGGGGCTGCCCGCGGCTGAGCGGCTTGGCGACGCAGAGCTTACGGCACGCCTCTATAACGAGCAGGGCAATGCCTATTCATTGCTGCACAGCTACGCGCTGGCGCTGGATAGCTATCGCGCCAGCTTGCGCAGTCTCGAATCAAGCGCGTTTAGTGATCAGACGTTACGCTTTACAGTGATCTCGAATATTGGGATGGCGCATGAGCAGCTCGATGAGCACGACGAGGCGCTCACCTACCTGCGAAACGCCGCCGACGCAGCTCGCGATGTGATGAACCCAGAGCAACAAGGTGCAGCCTATTGGTCGCTCAGTCAAGCCTATGCCGCTAAGGGCAATGCCACACAGGCCCGAGCCTATGCTATGCGCAGTCTGGCAGCCTATGAGGAGACGAATAACAGGCGTCTGGTGGCTCAAGTGTATACACGGCTTGGCAGCGAGTACGTGCGGGCGGGGCAGATCGACGACGCCCATACGCAACTGCGTGTGGCGTATGACATCGCGGCAGCCCAGCAGGATGTGCGAGGCATGGCTGACGCGCAGCGGAATCTGTCGCAGGTCTATTTGCGCGAGCAGCGGCTTGAGGAGGCAGCGAGCGCAGCGCATGACGCACTGCGCCTTGCGGAAGAGCTGGGCGATCAGGTGACACGGGCAGAGTCGTTACTCGCCCTGGCACAGGTGCAGGAGCAGCAACGAGCGTTCCAAGAGGCTGAGCGCAATTATGACGAAGCGATCAGGCTGCTTCAGGAGTTTGGCACGACGGAGCGCCTTCGCCAGGCATATGCGCAGTATTCCGAGTTCCTAGAGCGGCGAGGCGAAAACGCTCGCGCATTCGACATGCTCAAGCAGGCATATAAAGCGACCGCACACAGCGGAGCGATGGCATAACGCCGTAATCTCTCGCTATCGCGTTCATGCTTGACCGTCGCCGCTCCCTAGCAGGTGTTACTGCTATTCGGAGCGGCGACGTTCTTGAGTGTTGTAGTGATAATCACGGCGTCGCGTTGACACCATTCTTCTGAGGCATCTATACTTCATTTATGATGCGATAGATATGGTTAGCGGCGCAGCGTGGCTCCGCGCTCGACGTGGGCATGCAACGACGGCGTGCTTCTGTTCATTTTCGTGAGAGGCAGAGCCACATGCAGCAGAATCTCCGTATTCCGGGCCCAACGCCCATCCCCCCGCAGGTTGCCGAGGCGCTCGCCCGCCCCATGATCAATCATCGCGGACCTGAATTTGCCGCTATTCTTGGACGTGTTACCGATCACCTGAAATACTTTTTCCAGACCTCTCAACCGGTTCTCGGCTTCCCCGCCGCAGGCACTGGCGCGCAGGAGGCGAGTGTCGTCAATTCGTTCTCTCCGGGCGATAGCGTGCTTGCCGTCACAATTGGCGTGTTTGGCAACCGGCTTGCGTCAATCGCGGAGACGTTCGGCCTGGATGTGACGCGGCTGGAAGTGCCGTGGGGCCAGGCCGCCGACCCAGCCGCAGTGGCCGAGCGGCTCGCCGATCTGCCGAATGCGCGCGGTGTGCTGATCACGCATAATGAGACCTCCACTGGAGTCACCAACGACATCGAGGCCATTGCCAAGGCGATTCGCGGTGTTCGGCAGGATGTGCTGATTGTCGTCGATGCGGTTAGCTCGCTTGGCTGTGTCGATCTACAGATGGATGCTTGGGATCTCGACGTGGTCTTCACGGGCTCGCAGAAGGGCTGGATGGTCCCGCCTGGTGTCGCAATGATCGCCGCCAGCGAGCGGGCATGGGCCGCCACGGAGAAGGCCACGCTCCCGCGCTTCTACTGGGATTTCCGTGCGACGCGCAAGTCGCTGGACAAGGGGCAGACGCCTTTCACACCGCCGGTCAACATCTACTTGGGGTTGGATGTCGCCCTTGAGATGATGCGGGCAGAGGGACGGGAGGCAATCTTCGCCCGCCACCAGCAGGTAGCCGATCTCACGCGAGCGCGCGCCAGACAACTCGGACTGGAGCTTTTCGCCGAGCCGACGCATGCATCTAACACGGTCACCGCGATCAACGCTCCCGAAGGCATTGCCGCCAAGGCGATCACCAAGGCCATGCGCGAGCAGGAGGGGGTCGTCATCGCCGCTGGGCAGGATCGGCTGGAGCAGGCGATCATCCGCATTGGCCACCTTGGCTATGTCCACGAGCCCGACATTACCTCTTGCATGGATGCGCTGGAGCGTCAGCTTACCGCGCTGGGCTATCGTGTCCCGGTGGCGGCGAGCGAAGCATAGCATGGAAGCATAGCGACCCAGTACGTACCGCTCCTTTCCAGTGTGCTGTGATCATGTAGCACGCTGGGAAAGGCGTTGTGACGGCTACTGTTGGCGAGATGGAGGATAGTTGACGTGGCAGTGGAGCACGATAGGCAAGCCGAAGCGGATGGGCGAGCGCGTATCCTGGTGGCGGATCCGATAGCGACAGAGGGCGTGGCGATCTTGCGCGAGATCGCCGAAGTAGACGAGCGCCACGGGCTGAGCGCGGATAGCCTCAAAGAGATGATCGGACGCTATGATGCGCTGGTGGTACGCAGCGAAACAAAGGTAACCGCAGCGATCATCGAGGCTGGCGCACGCTTGCGTGTCATCGCGCGGGCGGGCGTGGGCGTCGACAATATCGATGTCGAAGCCGCCAGCCGCAGAGGCGTGGTGGTGGTCAACTCGCCAACAGGCAACATTGCCGCGGCCGCCGAGCATACTATCGCACTGCTGTTTGCCATGGCTCGGCATATCCCCGCAGCTAACGCCGCTCTCCGCGCCGGGCGCTGGGAGCGCTCGCGCTTCGTCGGGGCGGAGCTGCGCGGCAAGACGCTCGGTATCGTCGGCCTGGGCAAAGTGGGCATCGAGGTTGCGCGACGGGCAGGCGATGGCGGGCTGGGCATGCGCCTGCTCGCCGCCGACCCCTACGCATCGCCCGAGACGGCCCGCAAGCTCAATGTCGAGCTGATGACACTCGACGAGCTGCTGCCCCAGGTTGATTTCCTCACGGTGCACACGGCACTCACGGCGGCAACGCGCGGGATCATTGGCGGGGCCGAGCTGGCACAGATGCGTCCCACTGCGCGTGTGATCAATTGTGCACGGGGTGGGGTCATCGATGAGGCGGCTCTGCTGGAGGCGCTGCAGGAAGGGCGTATTGCGGGCGCGGCGCTCGACGTATTTACCAAGGAGCCACCAGAGGCGGGCTCGGTCGCGCGCGCGCTCATCGAGCACCCCAACGTGGTCGCTACGCCGCATCTGGGCGCCTCCACTGAGGAGGCCCAGGTCAACGTCGCCGTGGATGTCGCCGAGCAGATCGCCGATATATTGCACGGTGGCGTACCACGCGCCGCGGTCAATGCGCCGCTGATCCTGCCTGAGACATTGCGCCAGCTCCAGCCGTGGATGACGCTGGTGGAGAAGCTGGGGCGGCTCTACACGCAACTCCACCCCGGTCCGCTGAGCCGTGCGGAGCTTATCATCAGCGGTGAGATCGCCCAATACGACACGCGCCCACTCACCGCCGCGCTGATCAAGGGGCTGCTGGAATCGGTGTCGGAGGCGCATGTCAACCTGATCAACGCGCAGATCCTGGCGCGCGACTGGGGTCTCGAAGTAACGGAGAGCCGCTCTACCAGCAACGAGCAATACACTAACCTCGTGACGTTGCGCGTCGGCGTTGCCGGCAGTGAGACAGCAAATGTGCTGGCGGCCACAATTACGTGGAGCGAGGAGCGCGTCGTGCGCGTAGATCACTATACTACCGACTTTGTGCCGCGCGGCCATGTGCTCTTCTGCCACAATGTGGACCGTCCCGGCATGATCGGTCGCGTCGGCACGATCCTGGGAGATGCGGGCGTCAACATTCAGCATATGGATGTCGGCCCCGTCGCACGCGAGGTCAGCGGGCACGGTCATGCACCAGGTGGCGAGGCGCTGATGGTGCTTTCGTTGGATGATGGAGTGCCCGACGAAGCCATAGAGCAAATCCGCCATACCACCGACATCTTTGGCATCACCTTAGTGGTATTGTAGCGAGCGTCTCGATTGCTCCTATACTGCTCGACAAGTTTCGGCTTTTCCGCTATGCTGGATGCATGGTGGCGTATCGCGATACGTTGTGAGGTCTTTTGACGCATTTCCGCGTGTACGCCATCTACACCAGCAGGCCGGAGGAGGGATTGTGCGAGAGGTGGAGCGCGGACGCATTTCATATGCGAGGCAACAGGTCATCACACGGCCACGGCAAGGCGTGATTACTCGTCCACGACAAAAGATAATCACCAGGCCACACCAACCGGTCGTGACACGGCCACGGCAGCCGGTCATTACGCGACCACTGCCGGCACCTCCTCCGCCGCGTGGACCTGACCCTGAGCTGATCGCACGCGCACATCTACTGCTCCGACTGCTCGAACGCGCGACGACTGCGCTGACTGATGCGCTCGATATTTCGGGTTTCCCAGAACGAGAGCGCCAATCTCAGCTGGCACTCCTCTCTACTGTTGCGTCTGGGTTGCCGCCTGTCACACTTGAGGACTTGATAGAGTCACTTCACCAACTGGCGGTTGTACATGGACCAAGTGCGCTGTACCCTGACGCAGAGCCACAGCTTTCGCTGCCGGATGAGGCGCGAGAGATCCTGTACATCGTCGAGCCGGTCGCCGCGCTCGCCCAACTAAAAAATCGCCTCCCCCGACATGCGGGCCTTCCGCTGCGCGCCGCGCCGCTCACCTTCTCGCTGACACAGGCCAAGACGGCGGCGGCCTTCGACGATGTCCTCTCGCTCCTGCGCCAGCTCGTCGGGCTGCCGCTGCGACAGCCTACCCTGACGACGCTACGCGAGCCACGGCTGGCAATGTCTGAACCTACTGGAGCAGTCGTCGCCATCATGCTCTGCGCACTTTTGCTCGCGATCACTCTTGTCGGGCTGATCGCGATCGTCGCCACCAATCCGCTCTTACCCTTCGAGCTTGGCCGCTAGCCCTGGCAGGGGTGATACGGCGTCCCGCCGTACCGTTGTAGAACGATGCTCCGCTCCCGCGGCGGCCTCAGGCCTTGGCGGCACAGCAAACTACAACAGTATGGTGCGACGCCATATCAGGCGGCGACGGGTGCCTATCGCCCGCTGGGCTTGCGCTGGCGTCGGGCCTCATCACGCGCCAGCATCTGGCGCGCTATCTGCTGCGCTCGCCGGGCGACGACCGGCTCGATGGCGTCATCGCTCACGTCTTCGCCGGGGATGTGATCGATGGTCCTGAACCACCGCCCGTCATGCTCGACTTCCAGGCCCACCTCGATGCGCCCGTCTTCCGCTATCCGGCACACGCTGTCGCGCGCCTGGCGCGCGTAGGCTTCCAGGCGGGTGTTCCGCTCTTCTTCCTCCAGCACGGTGTCATCCCTCCATCCCGAGCAGCTCGCGGGCCTTCGTCCACGGGCACCCCGGCGTGTGGACCTACGCATCGACGCTCATGGCATTATGGCCGATGCGGTGCCTGCCCACCAGGCACGCGGGGCTGTCGCCGTCCATGCCGCCGTCCACCGGGGGCTCTCGGCCAGTTCCCACGCGACGTCCCGCAGCGCGTCGAACTCGTCCAGCAGCTTCACCACGTCGCCGTAGTCCATGTAGAAGCTGTCCCAGGCATCCGCACTCATGGCTTCGACGCGGTGAGCGGGCTGTGGGTGCTGGACCGGGCGCACGACTAGCGGCCGTCCGTGTGACGGCACGTGACGAGGTCGCTTCCCCGCTGTGCGGATGCGGCCTCTTCGCGTGCCTGTATGGCAGCAGACGGGAGGTGCGGCGGCAGGGTCGTGAATACCATGACGCACCATTGTAGTACGTCGCCCTGCCAACCAGCAAGCCTGCTACAGACGCTGAGACTCATTCTCCAACGGTATGACGCGACGGCGTATGATAGGGCGGACGGTGACCCAGGCCATGAACGGCGAACACACACATAAGGCAGGGCTTTCGAACCCTGCCTTTCAGGTCTGCTTGGAATTACAGAGAGAAGCTCGGCGGAGCGAAGATCGCGCGCACGAGCCGGTCCGCGTCGTGGCGCACGAGATGCCCTTGATGAATGGCCAGGAGCTTATCGACGATCACGTCGGGCACGAGCTGGCGGATGCGCGCCTCGTCGAGCACGACGGGATGTTGTTCCTGCGCCGCGTATGGGGCGAGCAGATGATCAGGGAACGATCCATCATGCACTATGACGCGATCGACTCTGCCACCCAGATAACTATGAATTTGGCGCACGAACTCGGACGCAGTGAAGTTGTCGGTCTCGCCATGCTTGGTCATGAGGTTGCAGACATAGATCTTGCGGGCTTCGGAGGCGCGCACGGCCTCAGCTATCCCCTCCACAAGCAGATTTGGGATGATACTGGTGAAGAGATCGCCGGGGCCGATGACGATCACGTCTGCCCGCCGAATTGCCCGGATCGCGTCTTCGCATGGTGGCGTCGTGTCCTCAAGAAAGACGTGCTTGATCGGCGAAAGCTCATCCAGATTCTTG
>DASVOW010001007.1:0-4305 GCA_036383155.1 Ktedonobacterales bacterium | reverse complement strand
AACAACGAGAGGCGAGGTGGCGGCGTGAAATACAAACATGTGGTGATCGAGCAGACAGGCGGCCCCGAGGTCCTGCGCGTCGTGGAGGATGAGCTTCCGGAGCCAGGCGCTGGGCGGGCGTGGGTCAAGATTCTGGCAGCCGATGTGTCGTTCTCAGATGTGAACGTGCGGCGTGGGCGCTACCCCGGCGCGCCGAAGCCACCCTTCACCCCTGGTTATGCCATGGTCGGTGTGGTAGACGAGCTAGGACCGGATACCTTAGGGCTTGCGGTCGGGCAACCCGTCGCCGCGCTCACGTTCTATGGGAGTTACAGCCAGTACATCTGCCTGCCCGTAGGAAAGCTGGTCCCCATGCCGGCAGGGCTCGATCCCGCCGAAGCGGTCTGCCTGGTGTTGAACTATGTGGCCGCCTACCAGATGCTGCACCGTGTGGCCCATGTCGCGTCGGGCCAGCGCATCCTGGTGCATGGAGCTGCCGGTGGCGTCGGCACCGCGCTCCTGGAGTTGGGTCGTCTGGCTGGCCTGACAGTTTATGGCACCGCGTCGAAGCCCAAGCATGATGTGGTGGCTCGTCTGGGCGCCACTCCCATCGATTACAAGGCTGAAAATTTCGTAGTGCGCATCGCTGCCTTGACGGGCGGCAAAGGCGTGGATGCCGCGTTCGACCCGATGGGGTCCGAGCACCTCAAACAGTCCGCACAGGCCGTACGCACAGGTGGGACAATTGTGGGGTATGGCTTCTACACAGCGGCCAACCGTGGCAGCAATGTTGTGCTCGATGTGCTGGCGCAATATCTGCGATTAACGCTGTGGTCGCTGCCGCCCAATCGCAAGCACGCCGCGTTCTATGACATTCGGCCACTGGCGGAGAAGCACCCTGACTGGTTTCGGGCGGATCTGACGGCGCTCTTCGATCTGCTTGCGGCAGGCAAGCTTCACCCCGTGATCGCGGCGCGCCTTCCGCTAGAGGAGGCGGCCCAAGCGCATCGACAAGTGGAGCACGCCGAGGTGCAAGGCAAGCTGGTGCTTATTCCAAACTCCTGAGCGATGTGCAGGGTCGCATAGGAGAGCGTTGTCTTGGTAGCCCACATGGCGGTATCAGTGACACAATCGGGCGCATGCATACTACTCGATAAGTGCTCGTGCGTTACACTACCTGACAGGAATGGCGGCGCGCGGGAATGCGGTAGCGGTTAGATGCGGGGCACATCCCGCACAATTGGGAGAGCAATGGTAGGCGCGAGAGCATCCGATAGTCCCCCACGCGACGATGCTGGGTATCTCATTGTCGATGCCCGTTGGCGCATCGTCGCCGCCGACGATTCAAACAGCCTCGTCGCTGATGGCGGCCAGACAAGCCTGATCGGCCAGCATGTGCGCGATGTCATCGGCCCGGATGCGCTGGCCGAGCTTGAGCGCCACGGCGTCGCTACCTTCACCATCGACAATGTCGAATATGTGCTGACCGGCACTCCCTTCACGCTGCCTACCGGCAAAGTAACCCTCATTCGCGCTCAGGAGACCCAGGCGACGCTGGAGCATGTCGTCTCGCTGATCGTCCATGAGGTGCGCAATCCACTCTCCGCAATGCGCGCGCTGGTGCAGGGACTCGAAGAAGAGGTCGGTGATGTCGGCAACAGCGCCGCCTATACAAAGCGGCTCACCGACGAGATCGACCGCCTGGGTCGTCTGCTGCATTCGATGGCCCAGGTGGCGCGCCTCCGTGCGCGCGAGCCTGAGTTGTTGCAGCCGGGCGAGGTGCTGGAGCGGGCAGCCGCCACATTCCGCCCGGCGCTGGAGCAGCGCGGCATTCGCCTCAATGTGAATGCCACGCCGCATGTCGGCCCGATCCTGGGCGATCCCGATCAGATCCAGCAGGTGCTGGTCAACCTCGTCACCAACGCTGCCGACGCCATGCCCGATGGTGGCGCGATCACCCTGCGTGCGCGGCTCGATCCTCAGGGGCACACCACCCTCCAGATTGAAGACACCGGCGTCGGCATGTCGCCCGAGGCCTTGGAGCGCGCCCTGCGGCCCCGGCAGAGCTCAAAATCGGGTGGCATGGGCCTTGGCCTGATGATCGTGCGTGGCATCATTCGCCAGCATCACGCGCGCATGCGTATGACCAGCGCCCCCGGCAAAGGCACCACCATCTCGATCACCTTCCCCTCCCCCACCGACGATACGGAGATCCTCACACCGTAAGATGTCTGCTCAGTATGCCGCCTGTAGCTCTTGCCCAGACATCTGCGCTCCACTGTAGCTATGTAGTCCCCGCGCGGGTATACTTAGGTGAACGTGGCACACAGGTGCTGCGTCTATCATGCGAAGTACACGAGACGGCGGAGAGCGAGCAGGAGCGATACGTATGGCGCAGACCTCACCAGTGCGCGAGCGCGGACAAACCAACAACACAGCAAAGACGCCCACCACGGCGAAATCCACATCCCCCACGACAAACGCGGAGAAGTCGGCAACTCCGGCCAGTGCGCCAGGCAAGGGCTTTTTATCGGCGATGCGTTCATTCTTGTCGGCCCCCAAAACGGGTACTGATGGGCAGAAGAAGTCAAGCACGTCCAAGTTGCTGCGCTTCACGCTCGTCCTGGTCGTCTTCATGTTTGTCATACAGGGGCTACAAATCGGTTTGCAGTATGCCGAGCAGACTTGGCATCTCGGTCTAACCAACTATGTGACGAGTAACCATACTACGCCGATCATCGGTGGCCTGCGCTGGTTCGATCTCATCTTCTTCGTGGTCGTGATCGGCTTCTATTTCGCACTGATCCGCTTCAACATCCTGCCACGCGATCTCTTCACGGCACAGCCACGCACAGCCGCCGCACGAAAGGCAAGCGCGCCCATCGAGCGTCCCGCTGGTAGTGGCAGAGACCGCAGCCGGGCAGCGCGTAGGCGTGCCTCCGCAGTAGCTGAGGCTCAGGCAGCCGCACAAGCGGCCAAGAACGCTAAGGGCGGCAAGAAAGCTGCGTCAGCTGCCGCGCCGGTGAAAGAGACTGCCTCCGCATCCGATTCACAGGTCAATGGCGAGCACGACGACGAGTATTATCGCGTCAAGGCTGCCCAGCGTCTCCAGCGGCGTCGCTCCGGTAAGCGCTAGCACCCTCCCGGCACTCGCTCTTGCTCTGCTCTGCTCTGCTCTGCTCTGCCTGTCTGTACTATGTCGACGACCACGAAGGATGAACGCATGCTCGAAGATTTGCATATCGGCACCGATGTCATGGGCAGCGATGGCAGCCACCTCGGCACGCTCACGCGCATCGTCATCGAGCGTGACAATGATGAGGTGACACATCTGGTCGTCGATCCGGGGCTGGTGGAGTCGGGCAATCTGCTGGCGCCAGGCGGCTGGGAAAAGCCGCGCGAGCGTGTGGTGTCCTTGTCACTGCTCGTGAATGCCGACGATAAGCACGTGACGCTCTCCTGTGATGAGGAAGCATTTCGACAACAACCCCTCTTCGAGCAGCAATACTACGCCGACTATGACCAGCTTGATGCGCTGCCACCGCGCTTCCGCCTGGGCGAGCTGATCAACTACATCGCCTCGGCGGCTGGCTTGGGCGCGGCTCCGTACGAGGGTCCCCGCATCAGACAATACAACGAGCCCCAGGGTGCCGCCGAGATCGCCGAAGGGACCCCAGTCTGGCGCCGCAAGCCGCACGAAGAGATCGGTGAGGTGGAGCAGGTGCTGTTCGACCCGCTAACGGAGCGGGTGACTGCGCTGGTAGTGCGCAGGTCTGGCATCGTTGTCCATCCGCGTGTGTTACTGCCCATCAGCGCCGTAGCTGACGTGCAGGATGAAGTCGTCCATGTGACGCTGACCGACGCCGAGCTAGACGCGCTTGCGCCCTACGAACCTGAAGAGTGAGCATCTGAAACGAACGTGCGTGTGTGAATCGCCGTGAATGGCACGGTAATGTGACTGCGAGAGGCGGAGAGTCGGGGATGGCGAGTGCGGCAGCGGAGCGAGGCTCCTGGAGCATCCTGGTAGTAGACGACGAAGAGAATCTGAATTGGAGCCTGGTAAATTCTCTGCGCAAAGAAGGCTACACCGCCGATGGTGCGCTTACCGGTGAGGATGCGCAGCGTCGCATGACCGCGACGCCCTACGATTGCGTGATCAGCGATGTCAAGATGCCCGGCATGGATGGCTTCGAGTTACTGCAATGGCTGCGGCAACATCGTCCTCGCACACGCGTGATCATGATGACCGCATTTGGCTCTCCCACCGCTCGCCAGGAGGCCATGCGCAGTGGCGTCATCGCCTATCTGGAGAAGCCATTTGATCTC
>DASVOW010001006.1:0-2458 GCA_036383155.1 Ktedonobacterales bacterium | reverse complement strand
ATTCGACAGGCTCTTCCACTATCCGGTAGACGGCTTCGGATTCGGCACGATTGAGGGTACACGCGTTCCCTGCCTCAGCGCGGAGCAACAGGTGCGCTTTCACTCCGGTTATGCGCCGGGCGAGAAAGACCGTCGCGATCTGTTCCGATTGCGCGAACGCTTTGGCGTTGAGCTTCCCGCTACCTACTGAGCTATGGGCTAGCCACTAGGAACTCTAGAGCGAGCGCTTGCCGTACTCCGCGATCATACGATACGGATAGAGCTCAGGCAGAGCGCTTGCGCTATCCAGCCGACTCAGCTCGTCGTCTGTCAGGGCGATCTCCGCGGCGCGCAGATTATCGTCGAGTTGCTCGAGCGTGCGCGCGCCCAGGATGACGCTTGCGACGAATGGCTGCGCGCGCAGCCAGGCGAGCGCGATTTGCGCATACGACACACCGCGAGCGTTCGCTATCTGCCCGACCACGTCGAGAATAGCCCAATTGCGCTCGGTGGCGCGGCGCGCCCAGCTTTCCTCCTCATTATCGGGGCTGGTGGCGATCCGCCCCTCCGATGCGGATTGAGGGCGCTGGTCAGGGCGATACTTGCCCGAAAGGAAACCGCCGCCCAGAGGTCCCCATGCCGTCACACTGACGCCTTCACTGGTGCAGAGGTCGCTAAACTCATATTCGATGTCGCGCTTGACGAGGCTATATTGATACTGCGCCGCGACGAAGCGCACCCAGCCGTGGGTGTCGCTGACGGCGAGCGCCTTCATGAGCTGCCACGCCTTGAAGTTGGAGACGCCGATATAGCGCGCCTTGCCGTCGCGCACGAGGTCTTCGAAGGCGCGTAGCGACTCATCCAGCGGCGTGAGCGGGTCCCAGCAATGCAGGTAGTAGAGGTCGATATAGTCGGTTTGGAGCCGCCTCAAGCTGGCATGCGCGCCCTCGATAATGTGATGGCGCGAGAGTCCCTGCCCGTTGGGATCATCCTCCGTTCCAAAGCGCACTTTGGTGGCGAGGATGATCTCGCCACGCCGTCCGCCGAGTCCCTTGAGCGTCTGCCCGACGATTTCCTCAGACCGACCGCCTGCATAGACATCGGCAGTGTCGAGGTGGTTGCCGCCGGCGTCAAGGTACCGGTGGATCATGCGCTCCGCCTCATCCGGCGGCGTCCCCCGGCTTCCTGTCTCACCAAAGATCATGGTGCCGAGGCACAGATCTGAGACGACGAGGCCACTGCGGCCAAGCTGCTTGTATCGCATGTCGCAATCCTTTCGCCTGTGCACTCTGCAGAGGTGATGCGTCGATGCGCCGATGTCACATTGTATCGCAGATGGAGGCGGTTGGCGTACTAGCCCGGCGGAGGCTCATGAGCTTGTCTGCCCCTGAGGGAAGCGCATACAGTGGATGTGATGAATCAGTGCGTGTCTTTATGCTGTGGCTACATTTGCCATGTCTCGGAGGTCAGTCTATGGACGGCACGAATTCGGCGACCTCTGGCGCCGCAAATACGCCTCCGCCCAGTGCGCCGGGCGTCATAACGAAATCCAGCCCACATTCGGTGCCGGAGACGATAGAGCGCCTGCAGCGAACGATCCATGCGAAAGGCCTGACGCTCTTCGCACATATCGATCACAGTGCCGCGGCACGAGAGGTGGGGCTGACGATGCAGGAGGCGCACGTGCTCATCTTTGGCAGCCCAAAGGCGGGAACACCGCTGATGGTGGCCACACCATTGGTGGCGCTCGATCTGCCGCTGCGCGCCCTTGTTTGGCAGGACAACGACGGCCATAGCTGGGTGAGCTACAACAGCACCACTTATCTCGCCGAACGCTATGGCATTCCCGACGCTCTCACAAAGAATATCGCGGGCATCGACGCGCTGGTCGATGCCGCGTTACACACAGCAGTAGAGTGAGCGCACCGGCGTCTACTGCCAGTCGCGGCTGGTCAGGGCGAGTGTCAGACAGAACGCCCCAGCGATGAGGCAGCCGAGAACGGCGATGCCGATAAAGCAGGCGGCACCTACGACGGCGGCGTCGAACAGCAGGTGGGTGATGATATGCTGGCGGGTGAGGGGTTGTATGAGCGTCTGCCCAAGCATGACAACGGCGAGAATGCCGGCCCACGCCAGCCCAAGCAGTGCCACCCCAACGACAAAGCGTATCAGGCGAAGGAAACGCGGTGGAGTCGAGTCTAGCGCGATTGGGACACTTGCGGCGTCTGTTGTAGCAATCCCTTGCCGCTCGACGCGACGAAACGCGACTCGCCGGCCAAGGCGCAACGCGGGCATGTCCTGAGGCCAGGTCCTGCGTCTGGTACCTTGGCCAGTTTGCGCGTATTGATCGGGAGTATCGCCGTGTGTCTCATCCATCGAGCACCACCCACCCTGAGCGCCTATCTCAGCATCGCGTCAGTGTCGCGTCCCGTGCTGTACCGTATGCCATACAGCCCAATATGTCAACGCGTGACCGCGC
>DASVOW010001005.1:0-2421 GCA_036383155.1 Ktedonobacterales bacterium | reverse complement strand
CAGCATGTTCATGAAGTCGGTGTTGCCGCCCACGTTGAGCTGATAGGTGCGCTCCAGCTTGACGCCACGCTCACGGAAGAGGCGTGCCAGCGTGCGGTGCACAATCGTGGCCCCCACCTGGCTCTTGATGTCATCGCCGATGATCGGCAGCTTGGCCGCCTCGAAGCGCTCGCGCCAATAGGGCTCACGCCCGATGAAGACGGGGATGCAGTTCACAAAGGCGCAGCCCGCCTGCAAGACCTGCTCGACATACCACTTGGTCGCCGTCTCGCTGCCCACCGGCAGGTAGTTGATGACGACATCGGTGCCGGTGTCCTTGAGCACGCTGACGATGTCGGCGGTGGAGCCCGGCGCCTTGGTGATGACCTGCGCGAGGTATTTGCCCAGGCCGTCATGCGTCATGCCGCGCACCACCGGCACCCCCTTGGCGGGCACGTCGGCAAAGTGGTACGTGTTGTTCTGGCCGGCGAAGATGGCCTCGCTGAGGTCCGTGCCGACCTTGGCGGCGTCGACGTCGATGGCGGCGGCGAACTCGATGTCGCTGATGTGATAGCCGCCCAGGTTGACGTGCATCAGCCCCGGAATGAAGTCCTCCTCGGCGGCGTGCTTGTAGAACTCGACGCCCTGCACCAGCGACGAGGCGCAGTTGCCCACGCCGATGATCGCGACCCGCACTTTGTTCTTGCCCATAGTCCTCATTCTCCTTTCCCTTGTCCTCCTACCCTCCGCCACTCGCCCTGCACAAGGGCGCCGCCCGGGTCAGCTACCCTCCCCAAGAGCGACGCCCACGAGCGAACACTGATCACTAGCTAATCGTGATTCTCCTGACCGCTGTCGTTGCTCTGCTCTGGTGCGCCGTTATCCGAGGGGGCCTTCACCTTATCGGCGAGCACATGACCGCCTGCCTGTGGAGCACCGTCCACCCGCACGTTCATGCCCTGATGCAGACTCGACACGCCCATGAGCCCATCTTCAAACTCAGTCTGGTTCGTGACGTCGATCACGACCGCGCCCGTCGCGGTCTTCAGCGTGAACGCCGAGCCGTCTGCATTGATGCTGGCAACAGACCCGACCATCTCTTGTTCCCCGGCCTCGTTAGCGTTCTGTTCGCCGGCTTCCGAGCCTTCGCTGCCGGGCGCCTCTGTGGCTTCGTTCTGCTCGACGTCTTGGGTCGCGTTCTGCCCATTTGGCGGCGTGTTGGTGGGACTGCCTGCGTTTTGCCCATTCTGCCCATTTGGCGGTGTGTTAGTGGGATTGTCTGCGTTTTGTCCAATTTGCCCATTCGGCGGTGTGCTGGTGGGGCTGCCTGCGTCTGGCCCACTCTGTGAAGTCGCTGCTCCGGGGCCACTAGTCGTCCAAACGGGACTGTCCCCTCTGGCCGCTGCCATAGTCTTGCCTGCGAGCAGTGCAACGGACAAACATACGATGGCAATCACCATGATGCGCGCGATTGATCGAGACATTGTCTTGCTCCTCTCGGGTGTGTTTCTTTGCTAACCGCATGTTGGAAGATATGTCGGTAAAGCTGGTCTGTGATCTGTCATCTACCGGGGCAACTCTACCTGCCCCTAACCGTGAGACATCGCTCTGGGTCTCCTGGACCCCCACAATCCTTTGAGGCCTCCTTTCTGGATTGCCTGTAGGGTGCTTCACGACCTTGCTACGCGGCCCGATAGATCTGCTGTCCCTCGGGCACAAGATAGCGCTCCGCATGACTGTGCGACTGCTTGACCAGCCAGCCGCTGGCGACTGAATGCCCACAGATGCTGCAGTTGTGCATCTCAGCCACGTCGTCGTACCTCACGCCGCAAAACAGACATTTATAAGAGGTTGTGATCTTGGCAATGGTGGCTACGGTATTCATGGTGTTCGCTCCTTTATCGCCTTCTGGTTGCACGGCACGACGTGGAGAACGAGTGGGTCAGCTTGCGTATGCGTATGTTTGCGCTGGCGCCAGTCGGCGGACGCCGGAGAAACTCGCCTGGCGAAGATCGTCAGCGGCTAGTCGAGGATTGCCTGCCGCGGCGAAGTCCAGAATGTAGTCGGCGAGCAGCGTAGCCGCGTTCGGCACGCCCTTATAGCTGGGGAAGTAGTTCAGATCGATTACGACCGGACCATTCGGGCCTTCAATCACATCGAGGCCATACAGACCCAGCCCAAAGATCTGCCCGCAGCGACGAGCAATCTCTTGCACCTCAGCATTCACTAGACAAGGGACGCGCACGGACCCTGTGGCCGTCTCGATCTTGCATACAGCCGCCACCTTGTCGCCGATCACGGCAACCTTGATCTCGTCCCCAGGAATAAACTCCTGTACCAGCACCGGCTGCTCGGGCGCGGGGATTGCCGCCAGCTCCAGGGGATTCCTGGCGAGCACCACGCCCACGCCGCGCCCGCCAATGTAGGGCTTCACGATCAGCG
>DASVOW010001004.1:0-4661 GCA_036383155.1 Ktedonobacterales bacterium | reverse complement strand
CGGGCGCGTGGCAGATCGAGGTGTCCGCGCTCGCTACGAGTGAAGAAGGAGCGTCCGCCGCCGCGAGCGGGCAGATAGAGATGCAGCAGCGCGTCGTTGTGCCCATCGAAGATGGGGAATGGATTCGTGCTCGTCAAAGCGGTTTCTCCCGACTAACTCGGACTGTACTATGCCCCCATTCCGGAGGCTGCACGCGGGGATGGAAGCGCGTGGCTAGCGCTCGCTACGGGCGTATGCTAACAAGCGATGCCAGCCGGGAATTGAGCTTGCAAGGAATACGCAGGTGCCGATGAGAGCGAGGATTGCTACGATAAGTTGCGCCTGCCCAAGACGCAGCACGTCGTAGAGCGCCCATGCCGCCAGGCTAAGGGCAGCGAACGCCACCCCAAGGATGCCACGTATGCGATCTGAGGTTGCCAGCACGTCTTTGATGCGGCGATTCTCACTTGCGAGCAGGCGTACTTGCGTGTTTTGCAGAATCCAAGCGACGCCGCCGACGAGATAGCAGCCCGCGTAGGCGAGGAGCCAGCCGCGCGTGTTCCCATAGACGAAATGGCCAAGGAATAGCTCGGCTGCCACGAAGGCGAAGGGGACGAGGGAATCGAGCAGGGTGGGTAGCCACACGTAGGCGAGCACCATCATCAGGTACTCGTGCCAGATGTCCACAATGACCAGGAAAGTGGCAACCGTCAACAGCCAGGCGACGGCGTCGAAGCTGGTGTAGGTCGATTCGACGCGGACCACCAGCGCCGAGAGCGCGACTCCCTGGATGATGCTGGCGAGGGTCAGGTACGCCGGGGCGAACTGGCCCTTGAGGCGCCCGGAGACACTGGGACCTGCCGTGTCCACAGGGGCTGCCGTGGCTACTTGCTCGCGTCGCGCTCCACCGGCGGGAGGTGGCGCAGGCGCTGCCTGTGTGGGATTTTGCGTCTCGTCGTTCATGCTGAGCCTCCGGTGGGCGATGGAGCGCATGCGTGGGTGCTGGCGTGCTGTGGGGTTTGCTCTTGGATGTGATGCAGTGTAGCACTCCGTCTCACGATGGGAATAGGACATTATCTGCCTGTCCAGTTTTGGCAGCCTGCAGCGTTCCAAGTGATAGGGGTACTCACGCTTGGTGTGATATGTCGAGGGGGCGGTATGGGCGAACGAGCGCACGATCCCTGGTTTGATAACCTGCTCGCGCGCTACCACGACCGCCTGGTCTGGTTCGTCCGCGGATTGCTTGGCGACGAGCAATCCGCTCTCGACGTCGCACAGGAGGTCTTCGTGGCGGCGTGGCGTGCGCGCCAGCAGCAAGCGCCGCCGTTTGTCGGTGAGGTGGACGAAGCCGGTGCGCGTCGCTGGCTCTATCGCGTCGCCTATAACCGTTCGATTTCCCTGCTGCGCCGACGCCGGCGTGCGGGGTGGGACTCGTTGGAGCAGATCGCCAGCGTGGAGGAGGAGCGCTTCTATGCTCCTATCCCGTTCGAGGATCAGGTAGCCGAGGCTGAGGCGCTAAGCCGCGCGCTGGCGAGGTTGAATCCTGATGATGCCGTCGCGGTCCTGTTGTACGTCGTACATGATTTCACGGCCTGGGAGGTTGCACACGTGCTCGACGTGTCTCCCGCCGCCGCCGCGAAGCGTATCTGGCGCGCGAAGGAGCGTCTGCGTTCCGCCTACTTCGCACAGCAGGCAGAGCACATGCCAGTGCGGGGGCAGGGCTGATGATGCATCACGATCACCATTCGCCGCCAGCTCCCACGCCGCTTTGCGCGGTTTATGCTCCCATGCTACCTCTACTGCGCGCCGGCTCCCCTGATCCGGCGGCAGATGAGACTCTGCGCGCGCACATCGAAGGTTGCGACTGGTGCAGCGCCAAACTTGCGACCTTTGACATTGTGGACGACGCCCTGAAGCGCCACTACGGACAACCACTTGTGCGATATTCCCGTCCTTCCCTGGAGGATATCATGGACATGGACCAGAGTGACCACCAACCACCTCGGGAGACAGTGCCACCGCCGCCTCGGCGCACACGCTTTGCGCGGGGGAGTAGACCCGCCGCGCTTGCCGTCGCCAGCACCAT
Source organism: Ktedonobacterales bacterium (assembly GCA_036383155.1). Classification (GTDB taxonomy): domain Bacteria; phylum Chloroflexota; class Ktedonobacteria; order Ktedonobacterales; family JADMIN01; genus DASVOW01. The sequence goes on along the minus strand of DASVOW010001004.1, from coordinate 2,596 downwards.
CGCGCTGATCCTCGCCGCGACGGTGATCTTTTCACTGCTGCCGCAGCGGACCGGCACGCCGACGCCGACGCCCAGCGTCACCCCAACCGTCACGCCGACCGCGACGCCGCTGCCGCCCTGCGCTCAATTGCCAGGAGGCGCGACACGCTTCACCGCACTCGAAGCGGCGCCAGATCTGGAGCTGCCCACGGGAACGTATATCAGCGCTCCGACCACGAGCGGAGGTGGTGTGGGACGATATACCGTTCAATCGTACATGGTGTGTTTTCCGGGCAAGGAAGAGGATATTGACGGTGACTTCTTTGGGCCGGGAACACGGCCACAGTCGCCGCTCTCCACCCTTGCCAGGCTGCTACATTTTGGGTGGATGGGGAACCATCTCTTCCCTGATTCATATGACTTTGCCACGCTCGATGGTTGCACGGGCACACGTAAATGCTTGAATAACGGGGGAACACCTGACCCTTTCACGTTTCTGAGTGTTGATCAGTTCTTTGCGCGCAGCGGCGGCATTACCACATTTATGCTGCAGGTGGCAACTATTCCCGCGCCCAAGTGTCTCAACGATCCCCGGTATTATTCGGGGACACCGCGGTTCACTATTTTCGAGGAGGGCAACAGCCCGACCTCCGGCAATCCCGCGTATTACTTTAGGATGCCACCGGCAACGCGCGTGAGCACGTTCACTGGCGGCGGCGCGACAAAGTATTTCTGTAGCGCCGGCACGACCGCGAGCGTGGTGAGCAATTTGGAGTTCGCCCTGCAGACGGATGGTTTCTACCTCACTATGATATCGGGGAACGAATTCGTCGCGACGAAGGGCAGCAATCCGACCTATCATGTGGAGGTGAAGGTGCCGAACCCCGGCAACTATTCGCTGCGCCTCTATACTTCACCATGAGCATGCGTGTGGCATCGCTGCACGGTCTTGAGTCGTGGAGCGATGCCACACGTGTCCGCACGGCACGGTATCTGGTGCTTGTGTGTATGTGGCGGGGTCCGGAGCATTGGTGTTCATGATCTACCTCCGCAAGACGATGGCGCGCACGTACTATGCCGTTCGCAGGGTCACATCGTATGGGAAGTAGCGTTACCATGCAACTCGAGCCGCACGGGTAGACCCGCGCCAGGAGGAGCGATCGGCTAGAACGTGGTGAGCGTCACGCGGGTGATCAGGAGCTTGACGGCGCGGTCCTCGATGAAGATGTGCGGGGAGGCGTCCAGCGGCTGGGCGCTCGTCACGGGGACCAGGCAGTCATTTACCGGGCAAAAGTTCACGGTGTCGCTCGTCACCTCCAGGTGGAACGTCTGGGTGCCAGGACCGATGACGTAGTCCGACGTAAATAATTGACTTGGGTCTCTGCCGCCGCGTATGGTCACGAGAACGGCGCCTGGGCATCCGCCCATGGCGGGGGTCCAGGCGCCCTCGTGCATCGGGGTACACATCATCTGGGCTGCGTACTGGCTGTCGCCGGCGGCATTGCGTGTCGTGAGGCCGAAGTACCCTCCGGGGGTCACCGCTTCAATCTGGAATTCCATATCGATCGCATAGGTGGGCGTCGTCGGTATGTAGGGGATCTGGAGGGAGATGGGGGTCTTGCTATCGAGCAGGAGGTGGCCATCGACGATCGTCGCCTGGGCGGGCAGCGTCCACCCGTCGGCGCCATGCGACCAGTCCGCCTGGTAGATGACATGTGGGATCGTGGTCGCCGTGGCACTTGGTGTGGCACGCGCCGTGGTGGTTCCTCCCGCATTCGAACGCGTGGCCCCCCAGATTGCGCCGGCGACGATTGCCACGAGCACGACGACTATGCCTGTGATGACGAGCGGCCGGGACCGCGGCACTCGTGTCGCCTGCTGCGCGCGGGGTGTTCCGTCGCTCGGGGCATAGTGAGGCTGCTGATCGGTGAGCATTGCCAATTTCCCTCCCGTGCGCCACCCGGCATAGTCCTCGGCGCTTCCCCATGGGCCACTGCCACGTGAGGCCTCGACAGGCGCGCGTTACCTGCGTATACTGATTTTGCTGGTAAGAGTTGTACCCGAGGAGCCTGTTGCTTGTCAATCCGCATTGTGGTTGGCAAGGCGCTGTCAGGTGGCGATAGCCCGTGCGACGCGATACAGGTGCCTGGGAGATGAAGTGAGGTACGGGGATGACTGATGCCGAGCGTCACTTCGGTCGAGAGTCGCGTGTGGGTGGAGCGGCGTGCCTGGACTTCGTGAACACCCTGCCCTGGCGCGGGACCGGCGCGACGATAGAGCGCCTGACCACCTACGACGATCTGCTCTCCTGGGCCGCCTACGGGAATCTCGTGGAAGCTCCCCAGGCTGCGCGGCTACGGGAGTTGGCACAGGCGCAGCCCACGGAGGCGGCGGACGTCTTGCGGCGGGCATGGGCGCTGCGTGAGGGGCTGCACCGCATCGTCACGGCGCAGATGCAGCGGCGCGAGCCCGCGGAGGACGATGTGGCGCTGCTCAATGGTGAGCTGGGCGCCGCGCTGGCACACACGTATCTGACGCGGGACGGAGATGGCTATCGCCTGGGGTGGCGCGGCCTGGACGAGCAATTGGACGCTCCACTCTGGCGCGTGACGCGCTC
>DASVOW010001003.1:0-1605 GCA_036383155.1 Ktedonobacterales bacterium | reverse complement strand
GATGCCCCGCTCGATGCGGCGATACACGCGTTCGGCCAATGCCCCGACGCCGAACGCGGCAACCACCTGCGCCGGGAAGCTCACTTGTCCGGTGAGCGCCAGCAGCACCTTCTCGATAACCAGTGCTCCGCCTTCGTAGAGAAGCGTCAGGCTGGCCACCAGGAGGGTGTAGACCAGCGTGCGCCGGATGATCAGGTCGATGTCGAAGAGGCGGTGGCGCAGGATTGCAATGCCCATGCAGATGGGGATCAGCAGGAAGCCGACCTGGATAAGCATCCCACCGGCGAGGTTCGCCAGCACAGCGCGCGGTGTGGTCAGAAGGGGCTTGTCCAGGTAGAAGAGGACGAGACGCCCGGCGTAATAGCAGATTGAGGCGGCGACTATGCCGAAGACGACCCACTTCGTCTGCTGGCGCTGCGCGGGGGTGGAGACGCGCCGATAGCGGTAAATCTGGGTGGCGCCAGCCGCGATCAGGAAGAAGGCCCATGTGGCGAAGAGCGCCACCCCTGGCCAGGTGCCCATACTGAACGGGGAGTACGGCCACAGATACGCAGGCAGGAACCAGAGCGCAAACGCAACCGCCCCAAGGATGGTCCAGCGGGGCACGAAACGCCCGTCGGGAAAGACATAGCCGAGCACCCCGACCGCCGCAACGCCCAGGAATTCCAGGGTCTCGACCGGCCACTGCCAGCCAGGGCTGGAGGCTACCAGCCGGGTTACCGGCCCGTAGTTGAAGGAGACGGTTCCGAAGACCAGGAGTGTGAGGGAGATGTAGAGCGCCAGCGGGTCATGGGAGCGGCGCCAGAAGAGCAGTACTGCGATCGCCACGTACCCCACCGCAAAGAAGATGTTTAGCCCGAGCGTGTACCAGCCATAGAAGCCGACTGAGAGATGGAGGTCCGCGAGTGCGTGCACTACGGCCGGAGGCACCTGGCCGTGTATGCATATTTCGGGCGGACACGGTCCGCGCATCTGTCCAAGCAAGGTCAGCGTGCTGGCTATGTAAAGGCCGCAGGCGAGCGCGGCCACGACGAGCCAGGCGGCACGCGCGAGCAGAAGGGCGAGGCCATGCAAGCGCCTATTGGACGTGGCGGATGGGGTTTGTCGCCAGATCGTGGCGTGCACGGCGTGTGGGGGGTGTGGCGGTGGGCTGTTAGTCGTCTGGTCCATGGCCTGCCTCCGCGAGCTGTTGGGTTCGTATGGTACACGTGGTTGGACTATATGTGGCCGGTGTGGCTGCTGATTGGTTGCGTTGGCGTCAGGACGGGGCTTGCGCAGGCCAAGCAGCCGAGGCCAGCGGTGTGCTGTCCAGTAGTAGACCTGGATGCGCGAGGACGGATGGTGCACATTCTCTTGTCACGTGTGGAATGTTGCTTTAGAGTATCAGGCCCTCTACGGTGCTGTTAGGTTGGGTCAGGGTCATGCGGGTCATTGGAACGAAGCGCTTGTGGCGCGCGGATACGTGACTCCCGCAAGTGCTGCGCCGCTCTGTACACCGTACGTAGAGCATGTGCAGCGCTCGTGGGGTTAGAGGAGCCGCTGGGTGTTGCATAGATTCAGGGATCTGCCTGGTAGCGCGGCATAGCAGCCCATAGTCTCGCTTGC
>DASVOW010001002.1:0-3770 GCA_036383155.1 Ktedonobacterales bacterium | reverse complement strand
GGTGTCTGTTTTTCCAATGCGCTCCACCTGCCATGAGGGCCCTCCAGGCATGAGCGCACATCGACATGGCGGAGCAATTCGCACGCCTCCACTATGGCGTGGCCGCCTCATACGCGCACGCCGGGCCGCCAGTATGGACTGCCCAGGAGGGTTCTATGGCCGCAACATCGTCGGAGATTACCATGCCTCACACGACACCAGACACCGCGTCGCCCATTCCGCCGGCGACGCTCACAGCGGCGCTGCAAAAGATGGAGCAGACCGAGGTAGAGCAGGGGCACGCCATCGCGCTCGCCTTCTCTGGTGGCCTCGACTCGTCGCTCTGTGTTGTGCTGGCGCGCGAGAAATATCACGCCAGCGCGCTCCATGCCATTACGGTCGACGTCGGCCAGGGCGAGGATGAGATTGCGTTGAGCTTTGAGAAAGCCGCCAAGCTCGGTATCACGCCGATCATGCTCGACGCCCGAGAAGAGTTCGCCAACGAGTGGCTTACCAAAGCAATCAAGGCCAACTCCGATTACGGCGGTTACCCTGTCTCCACGTCGATGACGCGCCAACTCATCGCCTCGAAAGTCGCTCAGCACGCGCTAACGCTCGGAGCGACCGCGCTGATGGAGGGATCCAGCGGCAAAGGTAACGACCAGTACCGCATGCACAATGTCTTCACGCTCTTTGCGCCAAGCTGCGCCGTCCTCGTTCCCGTGCGCGACTTCGACATGACGCGCACTGAGGAGCAGGAGCTATGCGCTCACTTTGGTGTCCCCGTCACAGAGATCATTACGGGCGGCGATGATAAGACGCTGTGGTGCCGTTCCATCGCCAGTGGTGGCATCGGGCTGGATACCGAACTGCCGGATTCGGTCTGGCTGTGGCTCGTGTCGCCGGTGAAGGCGCCCGACACCCCAACGCGCATCACGCTGACCTTCGAGCAGGGGCTCCCTATCGCGCTGAATGGCAAGCAGATGGCGCTGGCCGATCTGATTGGCGAGCTCAATGTAATCGCCGGGGCGAATGGCATCGGCAAGATCGACATCTTCGAGGATGGCATCATGGGCCTCAAGTCGCGCGAGATCTACGAAGCGCCCGCTGCGACGGTGATTCTCAAGCTGCACCGCGACCTAGAGCAATTCACTCTCACGAAGGAGGAGATCCAGACCAAGAAGACGCTGGATGCGCAATGGGCTGCTCTCGTCTACCACGGCGACTGGTTTCACCCGCTCAAGGACGCCATCGATGCCTTCATTGCGCAGACGCAGCACGTCGTCTCCGGCACCTACACCGTCGATCTTTACAAGGGCTCCATCGATATCGTTACCCGCCAGTCGCCGGCCAGTCTCTTCTTTCCTGAAGTGCGCTCGATTGCCAGCAGCAGCTTTAATCAGACCATGTGCGGCCCTGCCGCCCACATTCGTGGCCTGCCCTATGAGCTCCTGGCCAAGCGCCAAGCTAAGCTGACCACGGCGACCGCCCAGGCAGGAGAGGCGTTGTAGGATGGCGACGAAACTGTGGTCCAAGGGCTATGAGGTTGACCCAATCGTCGAGCGCTTTGAGGCGGCGCGCAACGCCGCCTTGGACGCCGAGCTGGCGCGGCACGACATCTGGGGATCACTTGCCCATGCCCGTATGCTCAATAGCATCGGCTTATTGAGTGAGGGTGAGTGGCACGATGTCGCCGGTGCGCTGCGCGATCTATTGCACCAGGCCGAGGAGGGGACGCTTCGTCCCGCTGCAGCCGAGGAGGACATCCATACCACGATCGAGCAGGCGCTCGTCGCCCGTATCGGCGACACCGGCAAGAAGATCCATACCGGGCGGTCGCGCAACGATCAGGTCTTGCTCGATCTGCGACTCTACACCAAAGAGGCGCTGCTCGCCATCGCGGAGACACTGCTCGAAGCCGTCTCTACGCTGCACGAGCTGGCGCGCGAGCATGAGTGGACTCCGATGCCCGGTTACACGCACATGCAGCGGGCGATGCTGTCGTCGGTCGGCCTTTGGGCGGCATCCTACGCCGAAGCGCTGCTTGACGATTGCGGCTCGCTAGCAGCCGCCTATGCACTCAACGATCAGTCGCCGCTGGGCTCGGCCGCCGCGTATGGCACTCCCCTGCCACTCGATCGCGAGCAGGTGGCACGCGACCTCGGTTTCGCTCGCGTCCATCACAACGTGTTGACCGCTGCCAATGCGCGCGGCAAAGGTGAGGCTGCAGTCGTACAGGCACTCGCCCTGGTGGTGCTGGACCTGAGCAAGTGGGCGCAGGATGTCGTGCTCTACACCACCAGTGAGTACGACTTCTTTGCTGTTCCGCAGGAGCTTTGCACTGGCAGCAGCATCATGCCGCAAAAGCGCAATCTTGGCGCGCTGGAACTGGTACGGGCGCGGGCGCAGACAGTGATCGCCCTGCAGGGGCAGATTCTGGCGACACTGGCCGGGTTACCGTCTGGCTACAATATGGACTATCAGGAGACTAAGGCGCCACTGATCGAGGCTGTGTCGCTTTGTAGTGAGAGCCTGCGCGTGGTCGCACTCTTCGCCGCCAACCTCTCACCGAATATCGAGAAGCTGGAAGCAGCTTGCACAGCAGAGCTGTTTGCCACCGACCGTGCTTACGAGCTGGTGCGCGCCGGGGTGCCATTCCGTGACGCCTATCGCCAGGTGGCGGCGTCGCCCAAGGATCAGGAGCCAGGCGATCTCGTCCAACGCTTACGAGCACGCACATCGAGTGGTGCTCCGGGCAACCTGGGGCTTGACGACCTGGCCAAACATATTGCCGCCGAGCGCGCTGCATGGGCGCAGCGTAGGGAGACATTCACGCGCGCCATCTCGGCGCTGGTAAGGCCCGACTATGTGATGGTGGAAAGTTCGGGTGTAAACGTGCGGGATGCGCATGCTAATGGGACCCATGATGGTCATTTTGGTGGCAACGACGCCATAGTCACCGGCATCTGATGTACAGGATGTCGCGGTTCACGCATCACACAGGAGAGATCTATGGCTGACCGTGTCGTGCTTGCCTATTCCGGTGGGCTTGATACCTCCGTTGCCATTCGCTGGCTACAGGAGACCTATGGGCTGGAGACTATCGCGCTGACCATCGATGTCGGCAACGAGCGCGATATCCCAGCGATCGCTGCGCGTGCCCGTATGATTGGCGCAGCCAAAGCGCTGACCATCGATGCGCGCCGCGACTTTCTTGAATACTTTGTCTGGCCCGCGCTCCAAGCGGGCGCGCTCTACGAAGGGGTGTATCCCCTGGCGACGGCGTTGGCGCGGCCGCTGATTGCCAAGCTGCTGGTAGACACGGCGCGGCGCGAAGGAGCCACAGCGGTTGCGCACGGGTGCACCGGCAAGGGCAACGATCAAGTGCGCTTCGACGTCTCTGTGATGGCGCTTGCCCCTGACCTCAAGATCATTGCGCCAGTGCGGGAGTGGAGCATGACTCGCGACGCCGAGATCGCCTATGCCCAGCAGCACGGTATCCCCGTGCCCGTCACCTCAGCCAGCCCCTATAGCGTGGACGCAAATCTCTGGGGCCGTAGCATCGAGTGCGGCATCCTGGAGGATCCGTGGGCTGAGCCGCCGAGCGACGTATGGCAGTGGACCGACGACCCGGCCGCCGCGCTGTCACCGACGGAAGTCACGCTGACATTCGAGCACGGCATTCCCGTAGCTCTCGACGGCGAGGAACTTGACCCCGTAACGCTGGTGCAGCGGTTGAACGCAGTTGCAGGCAAGCATGGCGTCGGGCGCATCGATCATGTGGAAAACCG
>DASVOW010001001.1:0-1586 GCA_036383155.1 Ktedonobacterales bacterium | reverse complement strand
ATCCTCTTTCAGGCGGTCGAGCGCCTCTGTGCCCGTGCCCGCGTCCACGACGCGATAGCCCTCCACTTCGAGATTCATGCGCACGACATCCACCAGCCGCGGCTCATCGTCCACGACGAGCACGGTGATATTGCGCGGATCAACTTGTTCGTGTACCTGTACCTGCTCATGCACCATTGCGGTGTTCCTCCGCGTGGCTTCTCCGCCATCTGTTCTGTTGTACTGTTCAAATTGCATTATAGTGCTGGTCAAAAAGCGTTACTGTGTGGCTCCCGCGTCCGCGTTCCGGCGAAAGTCGCCGCCGAAGATCACCATCGGCGCCTGAGGCTTCTCCTCACGCGGCAGGCTGAATGAAAATGTCGAGCCGCGCCCAAGCTCGCTCTGCACCCAGATGCGCCCGCCGTGCGCCTCCACGATAGCCCGGCAAATGTAGAGGCCAAGCCCTGCCCCCTGCGTGCGCCTCGCCGCCGTGTTGTCCACCCGCTGGAAGCGCTCGAAGATGCGCTCCTGCTCCCGCAGCGGGACGCCCTGCCCAACATCCGTCACATGGATCACGGCATCGTCGGGCGTCACCTCGCCTCGCACGCGGATCCGCTGACCACGGGGCGAATACTTCACCGCGTTGTCCAGCAGATTCAGCAACACCTCCTCGATGCGCTCGCGATCCGCCATCACCAGCGGGAAATCCGCCGGGAAGCGCACGCTGATGTCGCGGTCCGGGCTGCGCCCCTTGAAGCGGCGCACCACCGAGCGTGTGACCTCCGCCAGATCGATCTCGGTGCGCTCCATCTTGAGCCCGCCCGCGTGGATGCGCGAAGCATACAGCAGGTTGCCGAGCAGGTGATTCAGACGGTCCGACTCGTCCTCGATGGCTTCGAGGCGTGCCCGCAGCGTCTCTGTGTCCCAGTGGGCATCCTCGCGAGCCAGGGTCGATGCGTAGCCCTTGATGATGGCAATCGGCGTCTGCAGCTCGTGTGACACCACCGAGACGAACGTATTGCGCAGGTCTTCCGACTCGCGTGACCGCGTGATATCGCGCACGTTGACCACGCAGCTCACTGGCTGGCCCTGAGGCGAGCGCACCGCTGCCGCCGTGATCGAGACATCCACCCGCTCGCCGTCGCGCGCCAGCAGCACCAGCTCGCGGTTGATCACGGCCTTGCCGGTCTCGATAGCCTGCACCACCGGATCGTGCTCGTAGCCCAGCGGATTCCCCTGCAAGTCGCGCGGCAGCAGTACGTCATGGTAGAAGCGCCCCAACACTTCATGCTGATACCACGCCGTCATAGTCTCCATTGCAGGATTGAAGCCGGTGATGCGCAGCGCGGCGTCCACCGTGACGATGCCATCGCCGCTAAAGTGCAAGATCGAGCTGAGTTGGCGATTTTCCTGGCGCAGCCGCGCCGCATCCTGGTGTAGTCGCACCGCCGCGGTCAATTCGCCGATCAGCGCCTGCCGTCGCCGCGGATCGGTCAATGGCCGCCGTGTCGAGAAGCCTGTCTGCCCAAGCAGGTGCACCTCACCCACTGGCCCCGCCAGATCGCCCAGGGTAAGCGTGGCGATTTCACCAGCCCATAGCTCGGTGC
>DASVOW010001000.1:0-2221 GCA_036383155.1 Ktedonobacterales bacterium | reverse complement strand
CGGCTGAGGCGCACCGCGACATGAATGATCTGGAGGGCGCGGAAACGGTCTACACTGCGCTGCTCGGATTCCTACGCAGCCAGGGGTGGCAGGATCAGGTCGCGGAGATCGAGCGGTTGATGCGCGAGACGCTAGGCACCGAGCCGCCCCAGCCGCGCCGCCGCCGCAACACAACGGCCTCGCGCCCCGCCGGTGGGAACATCCCCCAGCGCGGCGGGGGACGTCCGCGACAGCCAGATAGCATGGGCGATACTGATGGCCCGGCTGACGATGACTATGCAATGCCCGATCCGGCCGCTTCCGCGCCACGGCAAGCCTCGCAGCATATGGCGGCTCAGGCACCGATGCCGCCCGCCGCGCCACCGGCACCTATGCCAGTCGAGATGTCGCCGACACCAGGATTTGGTGGCATGGGCGACGCCTTCGGCGTGGGCGCCAGCGCGACCTTTGGCTCACCGGGCGGCTACGGCATGGGCGGTATGGATGCGTCGTTTGGCATGGGTGGGTACAACAACGGCGGTATGGGCATGAGCGGTGGGCTTGGCCCTGCTCCCGGTCTGGGGGCGCTGGCGGGCGCGGCGGCGTATTACTCCGCCGTGCCGCCTGCCACAGCGGGCGATCACCTCTCGCAGCTCATCAGCAATTTGAGTGGAGTGGGCGGTATGCGCTCCGGCATCAATGGCTTGCCGGAGCCGCAACGCGCTCAGGTCGCTCAGGCTGTGCGCGATATCGAGAACTATGTGGCTCATGGCTTGCTCACCGCTGCCATCGAGGAATGTCTGCGTGTCATGGAGATCGCGCCACAATATCTCGACGTGCATCTGATGCTTGGCGAGATTTATGTGCGCCAGGGCAAGATCGAGCAGGCGATCGCGAAATACGCCATCCTGATCGATACGTACACTGTCAATGGACGTATCGACGATGCCATCGCAACCTATCGCCGCATCTTGCAGCTTGAGCCGAATAATCTGACATACCGGGTCAAGCTGATCGAACTGCTCAACCGGCAGGGCCGCACGAGCGAGGCGCTCGACGAGCGATTGTCCGCCGCGGATTCCTACATGCGGCTGGGCTACGTCGATCGTGCGATTCAGGAGTACGAACAGGCGCTGCTCTCCAGCCCCAATAATACGCAGGTGCGCATGAGCTATGCAGCGGCTCTCATGAAGGCGGGTCGCGCACAACAGGCCATTGGGGAATACCAGCGCGTGCTGCAGGTCGATTCGAGCAATACGTTGGCACTCAGCCAGTGGCAGATCGCTCTGGCCACCGGTGTTGGCGCCGGTCCTGCCGTGAGCATGCCGGGTGCGGGAGGCAGCCGTGTCGCCGCTCTCGAAGTGTTGGGGCGGCTGCTGCGCGCCATGCGCGGCGAGTCGATGCGCAATCAGGATGAGATCGTGCGCAGTTATATCCAGGCACTCGACGCGAGCCCGTCAAATCCTGATCTGCGCTATGCTCTGGGGCAGGTGTATCTCGCGGCTGGGCGCCAGCAGGAGGCGGTGACGTGCTTCCAGCAGGCGGCGGCGGCACCGGGATTCGAGGTGATGGCACGCTACGCCGCCGGACAAGCGTATTTGCTCACAGGCGATACGTCGAGCGCAGCCAGCGCCGTGCGCGAGCTGGAAGAAGCAGCGGCAGCCGCGCGTCGCACGCCAATCGATCCGGCTACGTGGGCCGCTCGCCCGCGCAGCGACGGTGAGGAGCATCTGGCGCCGGAGATGGAGGTCTCGACGCTGCTGGCGCGCGCTTATCAACTCTCCGGGCAGGTCGCGCAGATGCAATCTACGATTCAGGCTGTGAAGGATCAGCGCCCGGTGAACAACGAGGTGTATCAGGCGCTGGCTGAGGTGTCGGCACGCCAGGGCGACGCGCAGTCGGCGCTGCAGGAATATGGCCAGCTCGTCCGCACCTATCGCAACAATCGCCAGGTTGAGAATGCGGTCACCGTGCTCAAGGAAATGGCGCGTCTCGCACCAGACGACCCCGCCGTTCGCAGCGAGCTGGCGGACATTCACATCTCGCGTGGCCTGCTCGACGAGGGTATGGCTGAACTGCGCCACCTTGCCGACATACACATGCGGCGCGGGCAGCTCAAAGATGCTGCCCAGGTCTACCAGCGCATGGCGGAGATCAACTGGGGGATGGAGAATCGCAACGAGGCGCTCAACTTGCTGCGGCAGGGCATCCAATACTCCACCGACGATATGGCACTGCGCCA
>DASVOW010000999.1:0-1654 GCA_036383155.1 Ktedonobacterales bacterium | reverse complement strand
TGGCCGATGCGCTCCGCGCCAAGCGCCCGAATCGCGCCCCACACGCTCTCTGGCCCCGCCGTCTCACCTCCATGCGGCGCGCTATGCAGCCCTGCATCGAGTGCGCGTTGGAACCATGGAGCAAATGGCTCAGGTGGACTGCCATGCTCGGCGCCGCCCAACCCAAGGGCGATCACGCCATCATCCTTGCCCTCAATCGCCACGCCGGTCGTGTAATCCGCTGCTACAACCTGCCGCTCCGGATCGGCGATGCCGCGCACGATATCGAAGATCCACGCGATCTCCACGCCGAACTCGCGCCTCGCCCGTTCACGCCCGCGCGTCAGGCCGCCGAAATAGGTTTCGTGTGTGACGCCAAGGAAATGATGGGTGCTTGGCGAAAACGTCACCTCCGCGTAGCGGACATTCTGGCGCGCCATCTCGGCGCCGAACTCATAGGCGATAAGCTCGTAATCGTCCGCCGTCTTGAGGCACCGCGTAATGGCCACGTAGATCTCGATAAAGTGGTCAAAATTGCGGAACGTAAACCAGTCACGTACCTCGTCGAGCGTGCTTGCGGGCAGTGTCACGCCATTGCGTCGTGCCAACGTAAGCAGCGTCCCTGGCTGAATTGAGCCTTCGAGATGCACATGCAGCTCAACTTTTGGGGCAGCCTTGAGGTAGTCTTCTATCGGCACGCATGTCTCCAACTTCTCTAATCGCTATTGGTCAGATATCTCTCGGGAGAGTACATATGCCTGAGTTATACCATCTGCTCTATGAATGCATGCGCTATTTGTGTGGCGGCTTCGTGGGGCTGACTGTAGGCTGCGCCGTCCGTGTCACCGTCGGTGTTGCCTGCGAACCAAAGACATCGATGCTGAATTTCCCCAGTGCGATGGTGCCGACGCACGCAAGGATGGTCACTGTGACCAGTGTTCCTAGCAGGAGCATGCTCTTCCAGCGTGCCACCGGGCGAAAGCGTTGTGGTGGTGGCAGAGGGCGTGTCTTCGGGCGTGGAACAGGATAACGACCGGTCATGGCGATCATCGTCTCCTTCTCCCAAAAGTCCGGCTCTTGCACCCAGCGGCCCGGCTCAACACTTGGGTGCGCGCCAGACGCATCAGGGGCAGATGATGGTAGGCTTGTCTCCATCTCTTGTATCGGCCACGCTGGCGGCAATGGCACACTGGATACCGGCGAGTGGTGTTGCGGAGGCATGCCTTCTTCTGATGCTGACTCGGTCCTGACGTGTATAGAAGGATTGCCGGAGTAGCCCGCATCGTGGGCGGAATCTTCGTCGCTGGTCATGTGTGCCGCTCCTTCCAATCGCCACGCATACGCATATTTTGCGCTACCGTGCCTGATAGCGCCAGTCACCATCACAGCCAGCCGATTCCATGCTCATCAACAGTATGCCATGACCAGCATCGCTAGGCTGTGAGTCAGCTCACATCTGCCTTGCTACTCATGTGCTGCACCAAACAGGAGCAGTCCTCAATAATGAGAGCCCTTCACCACAAGCCTCCTCTTTGCACCGAAGAGGAGGCAGGAAGAGATAGCTACAAACGCGCGACGCATCCAATAGTGCTCGTCAGCGCGGAGAGATTTGCAGAGCGGCCGTGCGGAGACGTCGCGCCTCCTTAGTCTAGACGCTCCCAGATGCCCGTTCTCA
>DASVOW010000998.1:0-7052 GCA_036383155.1 Ktedonobacterales bacterium | reverse complement strand
GCGACGCAGGCAATTCACCACGGCGTAGCAGCCACGCACGTGTGGTCGCTACGCCTTCCTCGGTCAGCAGGGCGGCGGTTGGGGTGAGGCGGCGCTCGATCCAGCGGGCGGCGGCACGGTCCGCAAGCAGAGCGTCGAGTAGCGCGGCATTGGTGACTTCGAGCAGCGTGACGTTGTGGGAGAGACGCACGCGCTCGGCCTGGCGCGCCCAATCCGCGAGCGTCGTGGAGACGTTCGTGGGAAGAGGCGAGTCGCTGAGCAATTCGAGTTGCTGGCGGAGGTCCACGCTGTCATAGCCATACTGGCGCGCCTGCACAATGGATGCGCGTGTCAGTTGGTAGGACGCGGCGCGCTCGAAGGACTCTTCGTTGGCGCAGGTATCAAGCAGCAGAAGCTCAGGCGCGGTAAGTGGCGGATAGGCGACGATGGTGAAGTTGGACTGGATGATGACGCGGCCGTGCCGCTCGGCGAGCACGACACCGTGAGCGTCGCCACCAGTGGGTGTGTTACCGTCGCTGGGCTCGCGTAAGATCGCTGCAGCGGAGGTGGCGTGGTAGGCAACTGGATCGAGGCGAGTGGGCTGATCTCCACCTGCGGCGGGCGGCGCTTCTAAGGTGACGAAGCCGAGCCATGCGAGCGGGCCGAGGAGCGCGGCGCGCTGCGATTCACTTTCGTTCGGAGGGACGGCAAGCGCGCGGGGAGGCGCGGCATGCCTGGCGATGGAGGCTTTGCGGCGAGATGTGGCGCCTGGCTGGGGAGTGGAGGGCGCTGGAATACGCAGACGTGTGTGTGGGTCGGCAGCGGCAAGCTCGTGGAGCAGGCGACGGCGCGCCAGGGCGACTCGTGGCGGCGCCGGCACCATGAGCCGCGGCGGCTCAGCTCGGGGGTCTAGCCGGTCGGGCCACCAGCCGCCAGCGACCCAGAGTCGCGCGCAGATGCGCAACCGCTCGGATAAGGGGAGCGCCACATAGCGAGCCATGTCGGCGTGGTCCGCCGCGAGTAGGCGCAATTTGTCGGGCGCAGCGCGCAGCAGGCCCAGGCGTTCGAGCAGGCGGCGAAGGAAGAAGAGGGACGCATCCTCGGCTTCGGGTGCGTCTAGCTGTTGCTGGGACGTTTCGGGCGTCGCATCGTGCGCAAACAGGCGTGCCCGTATGCGGCGCAGGGCGGGGCGAGTCACATAGCCGCGTGTTGTGAGTGGCAGGCCGCCAGTGATCCGGGCGACATGCCAATAGAGATACAGGTCGCGCTGGCACCGTGTCGCGCCAGCTAGTGGATCTGCATGGTGGTCGTAGCTCGCGTCTCGTGTCGTCATCTGGTGTGCGCCCTAGCGAACGAAAGAAGCTGTGTGCGGAGAAAGGGTCGAAGTGCGTTCGCGGTGATGCTCTATCATATCCATCTTTGCTATCAGGCTGGGTGTGAAGTAGCCGTATTCGGTTGTTTCGTCGCAGGGATATGTATCACACAGCGTAGCCACGGCGGGCGAGCGCGGCCTCAAGCGTGGGCGCAGCGGCCGGTGGCACGAGCGCGATGGATGGGGCAAGGCGGCGGCAGCGTGTGACGAGATCGGGGACGGTTGCCAGCGCCTCGACGAGCGTGGCTTCGTCCTGCGCCTCGATTAACGCCCAACCTGTCTCGATGCGTGAGCGGCCATACGCGGTGTGCCAAGCGCGGAGCTGTGGCTGGGCGGCGGCGGCAGCGCGCGGGCCGGTGACAGGATCGATAGCGCGCAGATAGGCGAGCAGTACATCTGGCGCGACGCCACTGTCGAACATCTCGCAGGCAAGGTCGGGCGCGAGCGCGTAGATGATGCGCCTGCCAGCGACGGCGACTGGCCGTGCCCACCCGCCCACGGTGGCAGGCAGATCGAGGTTGGTCGCGGCGAGCGGCTGCACCGCGAGTTGGCCCTCGCGCGTCGGCACGAGCGGAGCACCCCAATCGGGCGTGAGGCTGGCGAGGGAGGCTCGCGCTTCGGCTTCGTGCTGTGCGGCGGCGCGATCGTCGGAAAGCAGGTAGCGGCCGATGGGGGTAAGGCGGAAGGCGATAGGGATGTTCGTTGGGCCGGTCGTAGGAGTGGGGGCGGCGACATCGTGGGCAAGGTCGAATACGCCGAACCAGTGGAGCGGTCCGGCGAGCAGCGCGCGGATGTATTCACCTTCAGCGGCTTGCCACTCCTCGGGCACTGTGGGGCGCAGCGGGCGGCGGTCGTCGGGACGCTCAAGCCACCAGGCGGGGGTGCTGTAGGTTTGCTGGCGCGCGCGCAGAAAGAGCGGGCACACGCGCCACAGCAGATCGCGCAGGTCGTCAAAAGAGTGCCAGGCATCGGGGGCCAGGCGCTGCAGCAGACGCAGCACCGTGCCGCGCGCTTCGCGCGCCTCCGCCGCAAGTATGGCAGGGCGTGATGCCTCATGGGTGTGATCGAGGCGCAAGCGCACCGGCGCGTTGTCGGGGGCCAGATCGGCGAGCTCGACGGGCGCCTCAGCAGAGCGCCAGACCTGGAATGCGTTGCGTAGTGCGATGACACGCTCAGAGGCGGGCAACGTGGCGAGGTCGAGCAGGGTAGCGTGGGAGTCGCCGTCGCGCGCCCAGAGGAGAGTGCGCCGAGCCAGGCGCGCAAGGGCTATGGGGACATTTGCGCTCCGGGCAAATTCGGCGATCACGTGTGGGGCAAGGTCGCCTGGTACGAGGGGGAATGCGCGCGCACCAGCATGGTGAGGCTGATGGGAAAGTAGGGCTGCCCGTTGGGTCTCTCGTGGCGCGGGGCCGGGAGGAATAGCGGGCAGCGTGGACGGTGGGTGTGGAGTGAGGGGATTGAATGGGCGAGGCGCATGCTCCAGCAGTGCGAGCGTGAGCAGCAGCAGCGCCGGTGAGGCTCTTGTGACTCGCGCGGGCCGGAGCGTCGGGCCGGATTCGCCGGGAGGTGTCAGTAGCGGTGGGCCATATGCGTCGCGTGTGGGAAGGGCTGGCAGGGTGAGCGGCAATGCGGCGTGCAGCACGGTAAGGACCTCTGATGGCACGCGCCAACCGGAGATGTTGCCACGCGCATGGGCGCCTGAGGCAGGCAGCGGTTGCGCGCCGGGCACGTGAAAGAGGAGTCCGTGACGCGCGAGCACTGCGACGCCATAGCGCAGTGCTTCGGATGAGCGCTTGCCGCGCTGGGCGAGGGCGTCGAGATCGGCGGATGTGACGGCACCTCCCATCGTTGCGATGTCGCTCAGCAGCAGGCGCGCATTGGCATCCAGCCGGTCTAGCAGGGGGGAGAGCTTTCGTGAGTCGCGCAGGTGTGCCCCCAGCAGCAGACGCAACTCATCGAGGGTCGGTGGCTCGTGTGACGCCTGGGTATCGGGATCGATGCCGAGTACGCGGCGCGCGAGGTCAAGCAGGTCATGGGAGGAGAGGCGTGCGAGCTCGTCGGCCAGGGTGAGGCCTCCACGTGGGCGCTTCGCGGCGGGAGGAGACAGGAGCTTGGGCTGTGTGATGTGCTCTGAGGGTTGGGATGGATTGTCAGGCTGAGGCGGCATGCGGGAGGTGGTGGTCGGGGCGTCGCCAGCTATGGGCGTGGTAGCGGGTGGCACTCTGAATGTGGTGGGGGTGCGTATCCATGCTGTGAGTACGGCGGCAACATGCTCACAACCGAGGCTGCCTGGGGTGGCGGCTGACATGTCGGGACAGTCACAGCCGAAACGCAGGGCATCAGACTGGCCGTCTGATGCATCTATCCAGACATGACGCGGCTGGCCGATCTCGACTGTCGCTTCGAGCCGCATGATGTCGCGGCAGGGATGGAGGACAGCATGGCGAGCAACAGCGTCCAGACCTCGCGCCGCCGCCTCAAGGCCGCAAAGGCGTACGACATCCGCTTCGCGCAGATGTAGCAGGGCGGCGGGCGGTATCTGGCTCATACACTATCTTCCGTTATGTGCTATCTCCCCGTGACGTGTAAGAGACTCCGCTTTACAGGAAGAGAACGCTATACGTCCTCTTCGTCTTCGTCGATGTCCTCGAACTCGTCGTCGTCGAACTCGTCGTCTTCCTCGTCGTCGAACTCGTCGAACTCGTCGTCTTCATCGAATTCGTCGTCGAACTCGTCGTCTTCGTCGTCATCGGGCCCCGCGTTCTGGTTGCGCTCCGCTTGCGAGAACCAGGGCAGCGGATGGTCAAACAAAACGTCGTCGCCAGAGATTGGTGTGAATGCCATAAGAGCAGGAACCTCCCTCGACGGTACTGGTGAATAGATAGCGAGCGGTACGGGTCGCATAGGTGCAGCGCGTCACGCAGCACCAGTGCACGCGCACATTGTATGACTCGGGAGCGTCAAGGTCAACGGCTGCCTGGTGCCATGAATAGAACGGCGAGGCTACGCGTTCAATTGCGCGTGGCCCCGCCGTTGCGTGACGTGCTGAACTAATGCGGCGCGTCGGATGTGCTATTGGGAGGAAAGGTGATAGGGGACGTTGACAACGACGACGCCGGGGTCGGAGTAGAGCGCGAGCTTGAGGCGAAACGCGGTCTGGTTGTGGAGGATGCGTTCCCACCAGTGCGCTGGTACGAACTCCGGCAGGACGACTGTGACGGTCATGCCAGGGTTGCGGTCGCGCAGTGCGTCGATGTAGGCCACCAGCGGCGGCACGAGCGAACGGTAGGGCGACTCGATCACCACGAGCTGCGGGTTGTTCTTGGCTAACGCCACGGCGCGCTTGTAGACCTTGGTCGCTTCTCGGGCATCGTCTGGCGTCTGCCCCGCCAGTTGAGATGCTTTCGCTTCCTGGGCTTCTCGCGAGAAATCGTTGCGACGGCTTTCGAGCCAGCGCTCCCATTCAGTGCGGAAGTCGGCTTCCTCCTCGGACTCGGTGGAGATGTGCAACGCGACTACCTCGGGGGCGAGTGAGGAGGCGTAGGCGAGGCTCTGCCACGCAGGTCGGTTTAGCTCGGCGATGGGGACGACCATGACGTGGCGGAGGTCTTCGGCGCGCGTGGGGGTCAACGTTCTGATCTGCTGGCGGACGTGGGTGTAGTGGCGGCGGATGCCCCGGAAGAGAAGCACGAGCAGGGGGACGAGCAGCACGACGATCCAGGCGCCGCGGTCGAATTTGGTGATCATGATGACGATGGTGACAACGCCGGTCGCGAACGCGCCCACGCCGTTGATCAGCATTGAACGACGCCAGCCAAAGCCAGCCGCTTCGCGCTTGCGATACCAGCGCACGACCATACCACTCTGCGAGAGGGTGAAGGCGGTGAAGACGCCAAGCGCGTAGAGGTTGATCAGGGCGTCGGTGCTGCCGTTGAAGGCGATGAGCAGCACAATGGAGAGCGCGCTGAGCACGATGATGCCCGTGCTGAAGGCCAGCCGGTCGCCGCGAAACGAGAACTGGTGCGGCAGGAAGCCGTCGCGTGCGAGGATCGAGGAGAGACGCGGGAAGTCGGCGAAGCTGGTATTCGCCGCGAGCACCAGGATCAGCA
The DNA here is from genome assembly GCA_036383155.1 of Ktedonobacterales bacterium. Lineage (GTDB taxonomy): Bacteria > Chloroflexota > Ktedonobacteria > Ktedonobacterales > JADMIN01 > DASVOW01. Next base: position 1,592 of record DASVOW010000998.1, on the reverse strand, counting down.
ATGTCGCGAACTGTACCACGTAGTAGAACGGCTGCGACCAGCCGGTGAAGACATAGGCGGCAATCTGGCCATCGAGGGTCGGGTTTTGATTGGCGTATGGCTCCATGCCGAAGCGCCAGGAGAGGTAGGTGGTGCCGAGATAGAGCGTCGCAAGGATGGCTACCATGACCGCCAGTGTGCGCGAGGCGTTGTGTGATTCGGGGGGCTTGAAGGCAGGCACGCCATTTGAGATCGCCTCGACGCCGGTCATCGCTGCGCAGCCGGAAGCAAAAGCCGTCAGTATCAGCAGCGGTCCGAAGGGCTGTAGTGCCTTGCTCCAGCCTAGCGCCTCTGGTGGAGTAGCGGGCGGGATTGCGTGGAGCAGACCGCCGGAAGCCAGAGCTGCTTTGGCGATGCCTGCGACGATCATGATGACGAAGGAGAGGACGAAGAGATATGTTGGCGCGGCGAAGATCGTGCCAGACTCACGGATGCCACGCAGGTTCACGACCATGATGAGCAGGATGAAGAAGACGCCGAGAGGGACAGCGTAGGTTTGGAGCGAGGGCACGGCGGTGGTGAGCGCGGCGACACCAGCAGCGACGCTTACCGAGACGGTGAGCACGTAGTCGATCAATAGGGCGGCGGCAGCGATCAGGCCGGGCCAGTCACCGAGGTTGTCGCGGGCGACGATGTAGGAGCCGCCGCCATGAGGGTAGGCGTGGATGGTCTGCCAGTAGGAGGTGCCAACGATGACCATTAGCGTGATAATGACGGCGGCAATCCCAAGGTTAAAGTGGAGCGCACCGAGGCCGGCGGTAATCAGGATGCCGAGCGATGCCTCCGTGCCATAGGCGACCGAGGAGATAGCGTCAGACGAGAGCACGGCGAGCGCCTTGACTTTGGTGAGCCGCTCATGCACCTGTTCGGCGGTCGCCAGGCGGCGCCCAATCATGACTCTGCGCACCTGCTCGTAAAGCCGACCCCTGCTGCTACGCGGCGCAAGACTCGCCTCGGTCGCCTCAATGGTGTTGGTGCCAAGGGTGCGAAACTCACGGCTGGCCGGTAGGCTGCGGCGGACGTAGGTGTTGCCAGGCTTCGGTCCGGGCAGGACGACGCGATGCTCGAACCCGGGCAGCGCTATCTGATTCGCCGCCTTGCTTGGGAGTGGAGTGGAGATGGGGGCTACCGTGCGATCCAACACCGCGGTTGTGTCGCCATGGGCAGGGGCTGAAACGCCATTACGCGACTCGAATATGCCATCGCCATCGTAGCGAAACGTCTGTACGGGTGGCGCAGGAGGGGGGGTATAGACACTGGCCGGCGTGCCCGCGTCGCGTTTGTCATGCTCGCCGTCTGACGGAGCCTCTTGGGGCGTATGTGATGGTGGGGTAGGCTGTAACTCTGTCGCGTGTCGTTCCATTACTATACTTCAACCTTTTATGCTAGATGGTGCGCTCTTGCGTCCTCGTTGGTTGTGTCTCTGTGAGTGGTGTATCGGGATGGGGATCGGCGGCGGGTGCGGTCTGCTGTGCCTGGAGCAACCGAGAGCGAACAACGGGTGGCAGAGAGAACGTGTGGCGTAGGTAGAGCCCGACGCGCCGCAGGCGGTT
>DASVOW010000997.1:0-2251 GCA_036383155.1 Ktedonobacterales bacterium | reverse complement strand
CAAGACGAATCGCCGCGGCGAGTCCGCCGAATCCGCTGCCTATGATCGCAATCTTCGCCATCTACGCTCCTCCGCGCCACCCGGCTGGTGGCTCCGCGCGCGTGCGCGTCGTCCACCAGGTGCGCGGGAGGCGCCTGATCTTGCCCCAGGATCCGACCCGTGCCCGGCGGCGAAACACGTCGAAGTCGTGGGCCTCGATGTCCTCCAGAATTGCACGATAGAGGGTCGCCGCCGCCGCGATTGCGAAGCGGCCCTCGGGATCGAGCAGCGCGATTCCCGGCTCGGCCTCGGCATAGAGCGCGCGTGTGCGGGCGATTTGGAAGCGCATGAAGGCGCGCCAGCGCTTATCCACAGCCCCGAGGGCGATATCCGCTTCGCTCAGTCCGAAGTGTGCCAGCTCGTCGAGGGGCAGATAGAGCCTGCCGGTCTGCCAGTCGGCCCCCACATCGCGCAAGATGTTCGTCAATTGCAGGGCGATGCCCAATTTGACGGCGTATGGGAGTGCCGCTTCGCCGCGAAAGTCGACGATGTGCATCACCATCAGCCCGACCGTCGAGGCGACCCCGTAGCAGTATTCGGTCAGATCCGCGAACGAGGCATAGCGATGCTGGCACAGGTCGCGGGCGATCCCTTCGATCAACTGAGTTTCGTAGCCGTGTGGGATGCGATAGCGCGCTTTGGTGTCGGCCCAGGCGAGCGGGATCGGGTCGTACGCGCTTGGAGTCGCGCTTAGACGCAACTGCCAGCTTGCGAGCTGCGCACGCGCGTCGGCCGGCCGCGGCATCTGGTCGATCAGATCGTCCGTGGCGCGGCAAAAGGCGTAGAGCGCCCGTACGGCACGCCGCTTGTGCCGGGGGAGCAGGCTGGACGCCAGGTAAAAGGAGCGGCTGTTGGCCCTGATGAGGCGATCGCAATAGTCGTACGCCTCATCATAGGTAGCAGATGCAGCGTTCACGAGATGGCTGGACGCCGGCGACGTGAACGCTTCGTATGCCCGCGCCAGTAGCGAGTATTCCCAGGTCTTGGTCGGCAGATCCATCAGCGCGCTCCAGAGTGACCGCCCGATAGTGTCGATCGCCGGGCGTGTTGTTATAGAATATATAGAATCTTTTTCACAAGATTGTCAATGGTTTGTATAAAGCCATTCGAAAATGTGTGGACCGGCCCGACCGGACGGCAGGATTATGGTGAGGGGTGGTTCCGGTGGAGTAGTCGAAGGTTGCGCGTCGTCTTCCGTGGTGCTGGGCACTAGGGATGGTAGGGCACTGGCATAACCTCTGCAGTGGATGGTGTGGTGCCGCACACAGCTACGGTTGGCGGGATGGCGAGCAGAGGGTGGAGAGGGTGGAGAGGGTGGAGAGGAGAGGTGGGATATGGTGATGCCGGGCGGACGCATCACTTCAAGTGTTCGCATGGTTGCCGTGGACGGGGACGAGAAGCGGTCGCGAGGCCGGCGTGAAGAAGAGAAGAAGAGAGGTGGGTAGTGATTAGCCGGATGGCAGGGTTTGGGGTCAATGTGCTGCTGCGGGTAAGCATCGCCGCTTTCCTGGCGGATGTGCTGCGCCACCCTGATGATCCGCGCTACGCCGGCAAGGCGATCCCCTGGCGGAATCTGGTGATCGTGGGCGGGTTCAGCATGCTCTTCCCGCTGCGGTTTGCCCGCGATTGGGCAGGACACGGGCGCGAGCGGCGACAGGCCTATCCGGTGTGGGTCGATAACCTGTACCTCTCGATCTTCTGGCTGGATATGGCGGGCAACGCGCTCAACCTCTACGACCGCTACACGCATTTCGATCTGATCCCGCATTTCCATGGGACGGGCGCGCTTACCACCGTGCTGCAGCACGTGTTCGACTGGCGGCCGCTTGGGGCGTTTGGGGCTGCGAATGGCATCCATGGGCTGCTGGAGGCACAGGAGTATGGCACGGATGTCTTCTGCGGGACACATAACGTGCGGGGGTGGTGGGATTCGGCGGGCGACCTGATAGCGGGGCTGCTGGGGTCGGCGATCTATGGGGGTGTCTCGGCGGCGCGACGGTCGAGGCGATCCACTCGTCGGGAACGGCTAGGGTAGACATGCGCTGAGAGGGCGAGCAGGTCAACGAGCAGGGACGACTTGAGCGTCCGTCCCCGTCCACATGCGTCCACGAAGGCTGGAAGAACTGGAAGAATTGGATAGTGGCGGGCGTCTTTGTTCGCCACTGTTCGCGCGTTTTCATCCCACGGGTCAGAGAAGGGGGAGCATGCAGAG
>DASVOW010000996.1:0-2433 GCA_036383155.1 Ktedonobacterales bacterium | reverse complement strand
CCTGGCCTCCATGCCATCACTGGATGAGGAACAGAAAGCCTTCTATAAGATCTCGCGTTTCGCTGGCAATCTCAGTGGGCAAGCATTGAAAGAGTCCGTCTTCTTGCCCACCTGCACCATCAACGGCCTATCGAGCGGATATCAGGGCGAAGGATCAAAGACCATCATCCCCGCGGAGGCAAGCTGCAAGCTTGATTTTCGCCTGGCGCCGGAGCAAGACCCCGAGCGCGTCGTGCGCCAATTGCGCGCGCATCTGGATGCCCAAGGGTTCGATGACATCGAGATAATTGTTGATCCAGGCGGCGGGAAAGCAGGAGTCGTCGATCCCGACGATCCCTATGTACAGCTTGCCATCGAGACCGCTCGCAATGTCTATGGCAAGGATCCGATAGTAACCCCTCTGGACGGGGGAAGTGGCCCGTATGCCACATTTCTGGAGCACCTGCACGCTCCCATCGTCATCAGTGGGGTGAGCTATCCAGGTTGCCTCGCGCACTCGCCCAACGAGCACATCCGCATTGCCGATTGGCTGCTAGGAACCAAACACATGGCGCATATGCTTGCCAGGATCGGTCAACGGTAGAAAGCTGGAACATGTCCATCCTCCTCGCGCTGGCTGCCGCTGTCAGTTTTGGCACGTCTGACTTTCTCGCGCTCTTCTTAACCAAACGGATCGGTACCTATCGCACGCTGTTGTATACACAACTACCCGGACTGCTTGGATTAAGCGCCTACTGTGTCGTGTCAGGCGTGTCATTTTCTGCCTCCTGGCAGACGTGGGCCTGGACGCTTGCACTCGTGGTGATCAATCTGCTCAGCGCACTGGCCTTCTATCGTTCTCTGCAGGTAGGAGTAGCCAGCATAACGTCACCGATCGTGGCAAGCTACGCAGCCGTGGCTGTGCTCCTCTCAGTGCTCACAGGCGAGGTACTCAGCCTGAGCCGCGGCTTGGGGATGAGCGCGGCGCTCATGGGTGTAGCCATGACGGCTCTGCCCCCGTCCACTACTCCAGAAAGGCAACAAGAGAAGAAACAGAATACATGGCAGACTGGTGTAGGGCTGGCACTGATTGCGGCGTTGGGCTACGGTATCGCATTCTGGATACTGGGAGCGCGCGTCACCCCACAACTGGGTCCTATTGCCCCTATCTGGTTGATCCGCGTCTTCACGCCGTGTATTCTGATCGCCTGTGCAGGACTCTTCCGCCAATCAGTGCGCATCCCCCGTGGAACGGTATGGTGGCTGATTGGAGCCGTGAGTCTCTTTGATACGATGGGCTACGTAGGCACAAGCTCCGCCCTGGCCACTGCCACGCACATCGCAATCATAGGCGTCCTCGTCTCGCTCTACAGTGCGGTCACCATCCTGTTGGCATGGATATGCCTGCGAGAGCGTTTGCAGTGGAGCCAATGGCTCGGCGTCGGCATCATCTTCGTAGGGATTGTCCTGGTCAATGTATAACCTCCGTGGCCCCTACGTTGACAATAGCCCATCTCCTCCTAGCCTAAGGCAAGTCATCTGCTTGCACTTCCCCAAACTGCTTAGCAGCCGCCAGCTCATTCCGATGCTGGCGGCTGAACTCCGCTCTGTGAGCGCAGGCTGGTCTTCGGCCTGACGTTGCTGCTGCGCGACACCCCGACGACGCGGCCCTCTGGGAAGAATGCCGCCACACCCGACAACCATACAATTGAACGTTCAGCCGTCGAAGCGAATGCCTAGCGTTTGACTCCGCAATGCCATCCCGGCAGCAACAGCGTGACCTTGCTCTCCCTGATATACTAGGGCAAGGCCTCGCTGTCAGCATTCAGTCACAAGAGTGTGCTAGGGAAGACGTGCGACCAACCGCAAAGGAGGTGCTCTCCGTGGAATACCCATCGGTTCAAGAGTTGCTGTTCGCCGCTTTGTGCCTTGTCATTCCTATCGCAATCGTGCTTGGTCATCGCCGTCCCAATGGGCCGATCGTCGCCTGCGGCGGTGCGGCTCTCACCGCCTTCGCCGCGTTCTGGCTGCTGCTGGGAGGCATCAACGCAGTCTATTACGATAACCGTCTGGCGAGCTACCTGACATTCTTCGGCGGTGCACTCTTGCTACTGGCAGGGTGGGCGCTTGCCCTCAGCTCCGCTGCGCAGGCACGCCGCTGGGAATGGGTCGCGTTGCTGACTACTGCTGGATATCTTTCGGTGGTCGCGATCATTTTCTCGATCACGCAGCCGAATCGCTGCATCTTCGGCCCACCCCCAGGCGCCGGGCAATTCTATCCCATCTGCACGGCGACCTACCCATTCGCGTACATGCTCGTCGTCGCCGGCTACCTTGCCGGCCCCGCTGCTACGCTGGCATATGGCCTGCGCTCGAATGGCCTCCGCCGTGGCAGCCACGAATTGCCCGAAGGATTGAGCGTCTCCTCCCTGCGAGTCTCAAGCGCCCCTTATC
>DASVOW010000995.1:0-5937 GCA_036383155.1 Ktedonobacterales bacterium | reverse complement strand
GTCGGGCGAGGTGGTGGTTGGACCACCAGCGAATGATGAGGCGCTGTCACCGCGATTGGAGCGCGTCCTGGTGGAGCTGATGATCCAGCAGGCGCTGATTGTCTCGCAGCTGCCAAATCGCCATGAGCTGAAGAACAAATTCATCCACGATCTGTTGCGCGGACAGGTGTGGGATGAGACGGCGATTCTGCGCGAGGGGCAGATTCTCGGCCTGGATTTGACGCACCCGCGCGCCGTGATTCTGATCGATGCATCGGGCTATATCCTGGGGTCGGATGATAGCAGAGCCGTCGAGCCTAGTGAGGTGACAGACGCTCGTGCCCAGCGGCGGGCGCAACTCGTCATCGCCACCGTGGTCAGCTTCTTTGACCTGCAGAATGACACGATCTGCGCGTATATCGGGGACGGCGAGGTGGCGGTGTTGAAGGCCAGTAGCACACGCGATCTCGTCAAATGGGCCGATTCTGTCGACGACGGAAACGACGGCTGCGCTTCGTGGGCAAACCTTGTCGCGTTGAAGCGAGCGGCGGGGGCGCTGCTCGGACGGCTGCGTCACGATACGAGGGCGTCGATCAGTATTGGGATCGGGCGCTATCATCCGAGTATCCGGGGGCTGGCGCTCTCCTATCAGGATGCCCGGGCCGCGCTCTCGCTGGGGCGGCGTTTCCACGGACAGAATGAGGTGCATTGTCTCGATCGCCTGGGCGTCGCGTCGTTTATCGGCGTCTCTGACGAACGTATCAAGATCGATCTCGCCCTGCATCTGCTGAGTCCACTCGACCACGAAGATGAACTGCTGGATACGCTGCGTGCTTTCTTTGCGGAAAATTGTTCTGTGTCCGCGACCTCCGCGCGGCTCTCCATTCACCGTAATACGCTGAGCTACCGGCTCGATAAGATCTCGTCGCTGACTGGATTGGACCCGCGCACCTTTGACCATGCGGTGCAAATACGTATTGCGCTGCTGCTACGGGAAATGTGAAGTTCGCACCGAGACGATCCATGCGCTCACAGACAACCGGCTGGCAAACTCTTACCACGCTGGCGGGTCTGCGCCAAGGGGAACTGATGGGCGAGCCCAGCGGGGGGGCGTCTGCGACAGAGACGCAGCGTGGCGAACAGCGTGAAGCTGACCAAAACCGCTTGGCGTTTCTTCGAGCAGGTCTGCCACATCGTCGAAGGTGGGATCGGCACAGGCGAACCCGTTAGAGACGCGCCCCATACCTCGCAACCAGTGGGCGGTCTGGGCGAGCGATACCTGCACATGCCAGCTCCCACCCTCGCGCGCCCGGCGAATCAGGGCAGCCATCGCTCCCAGCGCCATAAGATAGCCGGAGGCATGATCGAGCGCCTGGCACGGCAGCGCCCTGGGCGTGGTTTCTCCCGCAGACTGGGCCTCGGCGAAGTTGAAGCCGCTTGCTGTCTGCACGATTGAATCGAACCCCCGCCGATGTGCCCACGGACCGGCATGGCCGTATGCCGAGAGCGACACGTAGACGATGCCAGGCCGCATACGGGCGGCGTCCTCAGGGCCGAACTGATAGCCAGCCAACGCGCCGGGACGATAGCTCTGGACTATGACGTCCGCTTGCGTGATGAGCTGCGCCAGTGTCTGTCTGCCTTCCGCATCTCGTAGATCGATGGAGGCGCTACGCTTTCCTCGGCCCGTGTCGATGACCGCCGGGGGCATGGAGGGAAGGTGTGGCGCGGTCACCATAAGCACATCCGCTCCATGGGCGGCTAGCGTCCGCCCGCAGACTGGACCGGCGATGACGCGGGTGAGGTCAAGCACGCGCACTCCGTCCAGCGGGCGCTGCGGATCGGCAAGAAACGGCCCGGGATCCGCGTCGCCGATGCGATTGATGGTGAGCACGGGCAGTGCGGCAACCGCGCGTCCCTGCGGATGGGCGTCCCACTCGGCAAATGAACGCATGCGGGCCACGACAAGACCGGCCTCAGCGGCGACATCCTCGAATGTCTCGGCGTCCCATGTGCTCAAGGCGGCCTGCACAGCCTCGCGCTCGTAAGCGCACCCAAGCAGCTTGAGAATGCCGTCGCGGTGGTGGGGAAAATTGGTATGGATACGCACCCATCCGCCATCGCGGCACTGGTAGGTTCCAGCAATCTTGTCCCATGGCTCGGGGGCCGGGCTGCCGTTCACGCGCAGGTAGCGCTCGCTGCGAAACTCCACAGCGGCGGCACGCATCGGCACCGCGACCTCTTGCTGCTGACCGGTGCGTGCACGCCAGATCTCGGCGGCGGCCAGCGCAGCAGCACCGATCGAGACCTGCGCGGCAGTGCCGACGCGAAATGAGGAGGGAAGGGCCGGATCATCCCCTGTGAGGGCGATGTGGTGGAGCGCATCGGCGTCGAGGCCAGTCTCATTCCAGAGGTTGGCGAGCACGGCATGGGGAGATGTCATCGAGCATGCTCCTGGTGCAAGGTGGCGATGAAGCCGCGTGCGCTGGCGGACATATGAGGGTGTATCACCACGTCGCACAGCAATCAGTGTAGCACTCCTGCGGACCTGACAACTCATGAGCTAGAGGAAACGAGCGAATTAGACCGATGGTGGGGCCGCGCGAGGCGCCGCTTGTCTAGGGGATCTCGTGATCACTGGCTCTACCACAGTTGTGCAGATGCACAATCAGCACGCTGTGAGTGATGAAAGCCTTGGGCAGATGCCCGATGAAATTGCGCTTGTGGAACGATATCCTGTTTAACATAGGCGCGCTGATTCACTTGATGCACTCGTTGGCGGTTAGATGTGAACGGGTGAAAAGGCAAATTGGACGCCATCCAGCATCGGGGTAAGGAGGTTGCCCATGACGCCTGACGATGGAATAGCCCTGGCGCAGGTACTTCCAGAGGCGGCACCTGAGGTTTCGTATCAAGGAGCTATCACGAGCGCGCTGGCCGAGCGCCGCGCGTCATTAGACAGCGCGCTAGAGACGCTGACGGAGCGGGCGCATATCCTGGCGCGCGTGGCGACGCTGCTCGTGGAGACGCTGCGGAGTGGGCGTAAGGTGCTGGTGACGGGCAACGGTGGCAGCGCCGCCGAGGCGCAGCATTTCGCGTCGGAGCTGGTCGGGCGCTTCAAGCGCGAGCGGGCGCCCTACGCGGCGCTGGCGCTGACGACGGATTCGTCGATCCTCACGGCAGTGGCCAACGACTATGGCTATCGCGATGTCTTCGCGCGGCAGATTCTGGCGCTGGGCCAGTCGGGAGACCTGCTGATTGCCTTCAGCACGAGCGGGCAGTCGGAGAATCTGCTGCGAGCCGCGCAGGCGTGCCGCCAGCGCATGATGCGTGTCGTCGCGGTGACGGGCGAGCGCGCCAGCCGGCTGGAGCGCGCCGCCGATGTGACGATACATGCGCCACTGGTAGATACCGCGTGCATCCAGGAATTGCACATGGCGATCACGCATATCCTCTGTGACATTGCGGAGACGGAGTTATCGACCTCGGCATCAGATGGCGCGCGGAAGAGGGTGGCCCACTGATGGCACAGCGCGCGATCTTCCTTGACAGGGACGGCACACTCGTCCACCCACGCCATTACCCCTCGCGCCCGGAGGACCTACACCTGTATACAGGAATCGGTCCTGGACTGCGACGCTTGCAGTCAGCCCAGTTTAGGCTGGTGGTAGTGACCAATCAGTCGGGAATTGCGCGCGGCTACTTCACCGAGCAGGATCTGGAGCGCATGCATCTACACCTGCGGCGGCAACTCGCGCGAGTGGGCGTGCGGCTCGACGGTATCTATTACTGTCCGCATCACCCTGATGGCGCCATTCCAGCGCTGGCGATGCGCTGCACTTGCCGCAAGCCGCAGGCGGGCATGCCACTACGCGCAGCGGCGGATCTCGATCTCGACCTGGGGCGCTCATGGTTTGTCGGGGACATTCTCGACGATATCGAAGCGGGGAGGCGGGCGGGCTGCCGTACTGTGCTGGTGGACCTGGGGACGGAGTCGCCGGCGCGCAGTCCGTTGCGGCAACCGCACTACATCGCGCGGGATACGCGCCACGCGCTGCGCATCATTGCTGCCGTGGAAAGGCTGGGCGCAAGCACGAACTTGCACTACGTGCCGCCTACATGGCTGGGGCGGGCCAGAACGCATGATCCGGCCACAAGCGCGTATGCGGCGAAGGATGCGGCGAGAGAAGGAACGGCGTATGAGCAACGCTATTGAGATCGTGCGCCGCTTCCGGTCGTTGCGGGCGCTGGTCATCGGCGACGCGATGCTCGACACCTATATGGAAGGCTCGGCATCACGCATATGTAGCGAGGGTCCGGTGCCGGTGGTGCGCAAGACGGCGGAGCACCGTGTACCCGGAGGAGCGGCGAATACGGCGGCGAATCTGCGCGCGCTGGGAGCCGAGGTGATGTTCCTGGGCGTGGTCGGGCGCGACATCGCGGGGTCGCTGCTGCGCACCGCATTGCGCGAACGGGGCGTAGATGATGCGTGGCTGGTAGAGGATGCGCAGATGGCGACGCTGCATAAATTGCGGATCCTCGCCGATGGGCAGTACGTCGTGCGCTTCGACGAGGATGGCGCGCAGGCCAGTAGCCGCGCAGAGACACGCACACAACTCCTGGCGAATCTGGAACGAGCGCTCGCGGAATGTGATGTCGTGCTGCTCTCCGACTACGGATACGGGGTCGTCACGCATGAACTGGTTGGGCGCCTGCGCGAGTTGCGGGCAGTGCGTCCGTGCGTCTTTGTCGCGGACTCAAAGCAACTGCAGCGCTTCCCCCACCTGGGGGCGACGGTGGTGACGCCCAATCTGCTCGAAGCGCGACTCCTGGTTGAGCATGAGATGGGTGAGCACGCGGCGGACCCGGATTCGCCGGATAGCGTGCTGCCGGAGGCGGAGCGTATCGGCAAAGCGCTGCTGGGAATGGTGGACGCGGAACAGGTGATTATCACGCTCGCAGCCGATGGCGTGTTGCTGCTGGACCGGCAGGGAGGGGTGGCGCATCTTCCCGCGCATCCTGTGGCGGCGGTCAACGTGGCCGGGGCAGGTGATTCGTTGGCTTCGGCGCTCGGGCTGGCGCTGGCGGCAGGCGCACCGATGAACGAGGCCGCGCAGATTGGGCTGGACGCCGCCAGTATCGCAGTCACGAAGCGCTGGACAGCCACAGTGCAGCAACAGGAACTCTTGCAGCGCGTGAGCCTGCGCATGCACACCGACGAAGCGCGCGCGCGCATCCCCGCGCATGAGGCTGCCGCGCGGCAGGCGCTCTCGCGTCTGATGGCGACGCTCGCCGCGGAACGGCAGGCAGGGCGCACCATTGTGTTTACCAATGGCGTCTTTGACATTCTGCATGCTGGACATGTCGAGCTGCTGCGGCAGGCCAAGGCGCTGGGCGATGTGCTGGTGGTGGGGATCAACAGCGACCGCAGCGCGCGACGGCTCAAGGGGAAGAACCGGCCCATCAACAGCGAGCGCGACCGGCTGGCATTGGTGGCGGCGCTGGATGCGGTGGATCATGTGGTGCTCTTCGACGAGGAACAGCCTGCGAATCTGATTCGGGCACTGCGTCCGCATCTGCATGTGAAAGGCGGTGACTACGCCGACGAGATGCTGCCGGAGGCGGAAGCAGTGCGCGAGGTGGGCGGCCACGTCGTGATTTTGCCACTGGTTGGCAGTCTCAGCACCAGCAGCGTGATCGAGCGCATCGTCGCCCTGGCAGAGAATGCGGATGCCGCGGGCGGGACGATTGAGCCCACTGAGAGCAATAGTGTCGGAGCGAGCCAATGAATGTGAAACAGACGGTGAACGGCTCCTCCGTGGACCAAGAGTGGCAGGAAGCCAGGCGCATTCTGGCGGTGCGGCTGGACAACCTGGGCGATGTGCTGGTGACGACTCCGGCGATCCACGCGATCAAGCAATCGCTGCCTGACACCGAGATCACGCTTCTTGCCAGTCC
>DASVOW010000994.1:0-2262 GCA_036383155.1 Ktedonobacterales bacterium | reverse complement strand
CGAGTAGCCGTTCCAGTACGACGCCAGTCCAATGACGCAGTGTGCCCCGCAACGCACTACGCCGTGGCGCGGTCGAGGGCGAGCGCTATGAGCCGGTCGAGCAGGTGCGGGTAGGGTATCCCGCATGACGCCCAGAGTTGTGGATACGTGCTCACATGGGTAAAGCCCGGCATCGTATTGACCTCGTTGAAATACAATTGCTGCGACCGCTGGTCGAGAAAGAAGTCTACGCGAGCCAACCCGCTCAGATCGAGTGCTTCAAAGGCCTCCAGTGCGAGCCGGCGGATCTCTGCCGCCAGCCCATCCTCGATAGGGGCAGGAATCTCGAAGCGGAACGTCTCATCCTCATACTTGGTGTAATAGTCAAAAAACTCGTTGCGATGTCTGACCTCTCCGACAACAGATGCGCTTGGGCCTGCATTCCCCAGAACGCCGCATTCAAGCTCACGGCACGGGATTGCCGTCTCAATAAGCATGCGCCGGTCATAGCGCGCGGCAAGCGACAAGGCATCGAGTAAGTCACTGGGTTGCTGCGCCTTGCTCACACCCAGGCTTGACCCCATGTTCACTGGCTTGACGAATACGGGATACTCCAGTTCAGCGTCCACGCGAGCGGCCACTGCCTCCAAATCGGTCGCCAGCGCACGGCGGGTAGTGGTCACCCACGGCACGACCGGTATCCCTGCCCTTTGCACGATTTGCTTGGCCTTCTCCTTATCCATCCCCAGTGCTGAGCCGAGGACGCCGCTCCCCACATAGGGAATCCCCGCAAGCTCCAGCAAACCTTGTACCGTGCCGTCTTCGCCGAATGGGCCATGCAGCGCGGGAAAGACCACATCCACCTCACCGGCCGCCGCCCATGTGTGGAAGTCTGCAATCCATGACAACCCAGACCGTGGTAATCGGTCAGGTGGGCCATCATCGCCTGCCGAGACGCGCGTGATCAGCTCAAGGTCATCCGGGTGCACACCTGGCAGCCATTGCCCGTCGCGCCCAATCCCAATTGGCACGACGCTATACTTGTCCTTGTCGATCATTTCCAGAATGGCGCGCGCCGATTGAACCGACACGTCATGCTCGCTCGAACGGCCGCCATAGAGCACACCTACCCGCAGTTTCGCTTGCACTAGAACCTCCACTCTGTCCTCTCAGCCCACCCACTACCCACACAGCCTGCTTCACGCTTCCTGCCTGCCGAGGAGATCGAAAAGCGTCGATTGATCGACGTTGCCGCCACTCAGGACGGCGACGGTAAGCGTCTGTTCTGGTATAGGCGCGCTTCCTTCGAGCAGGGCGCCCAGCGACGCTGCTCCCGCGGGTTCGACGAGATACTTGCCGCGCAAGAGCAGCAAGCGCATCGCCTCAATCATCGCCTCCTCCGACACCTGGATCACCGCGTCGAGATACTGGCGTGCCAGCGCGAACGGTAGGCTCCCCATCACTGGCGTGCGCAGTCCGTCGGCGATCGTCGCCGTTGCGCCGATATCCACCGGCTGCCCGTGTGCCAGCGCTTGTGACAGCTTCGGCGCCAGCTTCGGCTCGACGCCAAAGACCTTCACCTCCGGGTGCGTAAGCTTGATAGCCGCCGCGACGCCCGTTGACAGCGCCCCGCCACCGACTGGCACCAACACAGCGTCCACATCTGGGCGCTCCTCCAGAATCTCCAGGCCAAGTGTGCCGTGCCCGACAATGAGGAAGGGGTCATCACAGGGATGGATGAGGGTCAGCCCGCGTGTGGCGATGAGCGTGTCGGCGGTCTCCCAACACTGGTGCATGCTCTCGCCGATAGCGATCACCTCAGCTCCATAGCCGGTGGCGGCCTCGCGCTTGGTTCGCGGCGCGGTCGCCGGTACGACGACCGTGCAGGGAATCCCTTGCTGTCTCGCGGCCCAGGCAAGTGATTGCGCAGTGTTGCCAGTCGAGACAGTGATCACACCCCTCGCGCGCTCGTCATCCGTCAGCTGCGCCAGACGAAATAAGATGCCACGCGGCTTGAACGATCCCGTCTTTTGCAGATGCTCCGCTTTCAACAGCAGCCGCACGCGGGGCTCCGTCATCTCTCCGATGAGCTGTGCTGAGACTAATGGCGTGCGGTGAATTCTGCCCGACAGATAGTCGTGTGCTGCGCGAATCGTCTCCAGGGTCACCATATGTCGCTACTCTTTCCGCTTGCGCGCCGGACACGTGTCAGATCCAGCTGCTGCATCCAGTGTAGGGGACAGCCGTGGCTTGCCCCAACCGTCGTTCGTATCCTTCCTCCAC
>DASVOW010000993.1:0-2329 GCA_036383155.1 Ktedonobacterales bacterium | reverse complement strand
TGGCTGATCGAGGGCGTATTGGCAGGGTGTGGTCGTCCCGGCGGGCCAGATAGACGTGGGCACAAATTGTGGAGTGGAGGCGGCAGCATACCCGGCCCGGACGACCAGGAGCAGCAGCGCATCCGCCACGCGCTCGACGATGATCTGGCCTGGCTCGCCTCGCATGGCATCGGCGCAGTACTCTCGCTCACGGAAACACCGCTGGCAAGGGGCGCCATCGAACAATATGGCATGGAAGGACTGCATCTGCCCATTGACGATCTCACATCGCCGACGCCGGAGCAACTCGATCTCGCCCTGGCGTTCATCGATAGGCAACGTGCGCAAGGACGCAAGGTCGCTGTGCATTGCCTGATGGGGCAAGGACGTACCGGCACTGTGCTCGCCGCCTATCTTGTGCGCGGTGGAGCGACAGCGGAAGCAGCCCTACGCGAGTTACGCGCGGTGTGCCCCGGTGCGGTGGGAACCCCAGAGCAAGAGCGTGCGCTGCATGCCTTCGAGCGCCGCCGCGATTGGATCGTATAACAGCATCTACGAGTTACGGTCCGGAGCGCATTCCCCGCCTACCGGAGCGAGCCGCGCGATGCAGAGCCCCTGAGGTGCAGTAATGACCACCCGCCGCTGCAGCCGCTGGAGCGCCCGCGAGAATGCGCACCTCCTGGATCATCAGGCACCGCACATGGTACCCGCGTGCGCCTACGTCCATACAGCACATTATGTTGCCAGCACCTCTCCCCCCAGGTACAATGGACGAGACAAACAGTGAGGCAGAGGTGTCTGCTGTCCGCTGCATCAGAGTCAGGCAGGTGAGGGAGAAGAGGCGGTGAGCTTCACGGTGGTGTACTTCGCGGGGCGTGTGCTGCGACACATCGGCGGCGTCCTGCTGCTCTGCTGGCGGCGTATGCTAGTATCCGCAGTGATCGTCGGGGGCGCGGGCTTGGTGTTCGCCGAGATCGCCGGCAGCAGCATCACCCTCCAGATACCAGCCCCAATACCGGCCCAGATCGTCGCCGCACTCTTCGCCATCGGTCTCGCGTATGGCGCGGCCCTCACCGCCTTGCTCGCCGAGATCATTGTTGGCGCATTGGACACGATCCGCCTGCTCGAAGGCGAAGCTGGCGCTGGCGCGCGTGCCGCTTCCGTCATTGGTGAGCGAGCGGAGGGCGAGCTTTCCGGCTTCGTCGGCTGGATCGACGCCGGAGCCGTCGCACTCGTTACCAGACTCACCGGACGCAGATCCTCAACACGCCGCGAAATCAGCACCCAAACCACCGCGAACCAGGGACAATCCCCGGCTCCATCACGAGCTGCGAAGCTCCCTGATCCGCGAAAGGGACTGCAGGCGCCAGCACATATCGCACTGCGTCCGCCACTTGAGCTCCAACGTCCCGCACCACACGATGGCAAACACACGCAGGCGGCAAAGGGCGAGATCGATACGCTCAACCTGGAGACGTTAGCCGAGATCGCGGCGACCGAGGAATTCATCAACACGGCTCCCCGCCCGAAAGTGAACGCGCGTCCGGTGCGTGCCGATCAGCTTCCACGCATAGAGTGGGCATATGAGCAGGTAGAGAGACAGCAGGAGAATGAAGACGCACCGACAACCGCCGCTCTCGTCGCTCCCTTGGAGCGCCAGATATCTCCCAGCGCGCCAGATAACGATGAGACACTACCTCGTTCCATACCTCTCCTGACACCAACGGAAATTGTGCCCGCGACCGGCGAATCATCACGCCTTTCTTCCCCACCAACACATCCAAGAGTTACTCCGCCCGTTTCCAGCGAGAACCCGCCTGTACCCTCAGTCCCTATCACGCAGCTTCGGGCTGAGCCCGTCAACACACCCCTTCCCCTAGAGAGCAGCGGCGTTCACTGGACGCCGCCACCTCCCGTTCCAGTCCTCTCCCCCGCCGCCACCCGGCGTGATGCCTCGCCGCGCATCACCGTTCCCTTGACCGAGACCAGCGCCGAGCATAATAGCATCTGGGCGCGTATCAGTCGGGCACTTGCCGCACCAGCAACCCATCCAGCAGCCTCTCTCGATCAAGCACATGACGACACCGCCACGAGCGCAAACACTCCCCCATCTGACACCGACAATAACACCTGACGCGCATTTCCACGGACGTGAAGCGGCAAAAATGCTGAGTTTGCGAGCACGGCATTTTCTTATGTCTGTCTCATCTTAGGCTCAGTCCTGGCTTAATTGCAGGGTATACACTGCAGTGGACGTCGGAAATAATCACCTGAGCAAGATGCGCAAGCAGCAAGGTGCTAAGGTGGCGTTGGGCGCTTGCCCGCATGGATGGGAGATGGCACGATGGGA
>DASVOW010000992.1:0-1686 GCA_036383155.1 Ktedonobacterales bacterium | reverse complement strand
ATAGGACGAGCCGGAGCCAAGCAGAACCTCACCAATCTCAAGCGGCTCCTCGAGGCGCCTTGCAAGAACTTCTTGCAAGGCTGAAGGATTTTCCGCTTTTCCCCTGGCACACGGAATAGTGTTATGGAACGTTGAGCATGCGGCGCAACACCCAACTATGAAGCAACACAGGAGAGGATAGTAGCATGGGCTATGCAATACAAAACGACAAGGCGCAGGCCGAGCTTGCGCGGCTCGAGCGCCGGATGGAGCGCAAGTGGCACGATCTGGCGATGGCGGAGCAGCGCGGCCAGCCGCCACACGCCCTCGAGCGCATGTATGACGCCTATTTGAAGGCGCTCGACGAGTATATCAGCTACCAGCGCCAGCTCGCGGCATAGTGCAACGGCGTCTACCCCTCTGTGTAAAGCGGGAAAGCGTGGTGTGATATGCTGAAGGAGCGAGATTTCGCGATATTAAGAGGGCTTTCCGGGAGCATTACCATGACCACCATCTCGCAACACTTGCTCACTGCCGATGAATTTGCCGCGCTGCCACGCGAGGGGCTGCGCCTGGAATTGATACGGGGGGAGATCAGCGCGATGCCACCGGCGTTTGGTTGGCATGGCAGAACTGCCATGCGGCTCGGCATCATTCTTGGGCAGTACGTGCTCGCGCAGAGTCTGGGTGAGACATATGCCGCCGAGACAGGCTTCCTCATCGCTCGCGACCCGGATACTGTACGCGCGCCGGATCTCGCCTTTATCCAATCCAGCCGTGTGCCGCCGCTGTCTTCCGAAGATGGGTGGGTAAGAGTGATTCCCGATCTGGTGGTTGAGGTCGTGTCCTCTGGCGACCGCGCGAGTGAAGTCGGTGAGAAGGTGCAGATGTGGCTCGACGCTGGTGTACGCCTCATCTGGGTCGCGCGCCCGGCACAGCGCACCATCGACATATACCGCCCCGGCGTATCGGTGCTAACGCTCGGCGATGGCGATAACCTTGACGGATATGATGTGGTTCCCGGCTTCACCGCGCCAGTTTCGCAGGTTTTTAGCTGAGACACTGTCTGAGCGGGCGGCATCAATGCAGGTGGAAGGCAAAGAGCAGCAGCCAGAGCGTTCCCATCCCCACGACGAGCGTCAGCGCGACGTTGCGCGTGCGCCAGGCGACGCCGACGGCCACGATGCCCGCCAGCAGACGCGCATTTCCTGGTGAGAGATCGAGCGTACCGGCAGGAGCAGGGAAGGCCAGTGCTGGCGTGATAATCGCCGTCAGCACGGCGACCGGAACGAAGCGCAGAATGCGCAGTGCCACAGGTGGCAGGATCATGCGTTCCATCAGCAGGATGAATGACAGACGGATGGCGAAGGTGCAGATACCGATAATCAGGATAATGAGCCACAGCGTCATTGGCGTCAGTCTCCCTCCTCGCGAGACAAGCATTCGCCGGCCTCATGTGGTTCGCTGATAACTTCCTGGTTGTCTCCTTGCGCCCGGCGCAGCATCCGCGTCTCCAGCGAGACGCCGACCACCAGCCCAGCAAGCGTCGCCACGATGATCCCCGATTTCAAGGGCAGTGGCGCGGCGAGGATAGCCATCAGCCCAGCGGCGAGCGCGGCGGCGACGCCTGGACGATCTTTCAGCGTTGGGACGACCAGCGCGATGAAGGTCAGCGGCAGCGTGAAGTCGAGCGACCAGCTCTTAGGA
>DASVOW010000991.1:0-3004 GCA_036383155.1 Ktedonobacterales bacterium | reverse complement strand
GGCGTGCGCACAGCCTCGACAATGACCACCTCGCGCATAAACAAGCCTCCTGGGTGTATAGACAGCTTTGTCGTTCCTCCATTCTACCCCTCGTGAGGCATCCATGCTCAAGGGCGCACACCGGACGCCGCATACATCTCGTTGAGGAAGCGCGACGGAACGGCGGCAAGGCGGCGTATATCGCGCAATCCGGCCCCGTTCGCGAGTGACACAAACAATGCATAATCGACGGGGTATGGCACCCACGGATTGCCGTGCCGCGCATTGTATTCCACAATGATCAGGCGCCCTTCCGGCCTGAGATAGCCCACAATCTGACGCAGCACATCCTGCTGCCGGTCGTATCGCACATAGTGCAACGAATTCGCCATGAGGATGCCGTCGAGCGGAGGGAAATCGAGTAGCTGCGTAAAGTCGGCGTGCAGGTAGTGTACGGTCGCATCGGGATACTCGGCAGCGAAGGCGCGGCGCTGCTCTGCAAGCGAGCCAGCATCACGATCCACTGAGAAGATCTCGGCATCCCCCCCGACAATGCCCCGTAGTGTCCGTGTGAAAATGCCGGTGCCCGATCCCAGGTCGGCCCACCGGCCCCCTTCAGCGGATATGCCCGGCAAGATCAGATCGCGCTCTTTACTCATCGCCGCCCTCTAGCAGACTAATCCCTACCGCAATAGATACTGCCGCAATACACACTACCAGCATTTCACAGTGCGATGCAGCAGCATATATGAGTGTGCGAGAAAACGGCGCGCTGTGCTCCGTATACGACTACGCGACGAAGCGGAACGTGCTGAGGATAGATTGAAACGTCGTCTGATCGTCGTGCACAAAGTTCTGCGGCAGGCTGATCAGCACGATGACATAGCCGTGCCCCAGGTGATGGCAGCTTAAAACCCCGATATGCAGCTTCGATCCACCCTTCGGGGTGACATCGAAATCGCGGCGCAGCCATTGCTCCCCGCCAATGAGCGCCTGCAACGGTGTAGTAGTCGTCTCAGTTAAGGTCGAGCCTTCACTCTGTTCGGCGAGCACCTCGTCGTGGATCAGCTCGTCGTTGCCGATTGCATCAAATCCGCTGGACTGCTCGACGAGCAGTGCCGCCTGGGGCGCCGGCTGCGTGAACGTATCTATCCAATCGGTCTTTCCAGCGTCAGCCGGCGCCTCACTCTTGCTCCATTCCTTCGGATAGTCGAGGGCAATGTGCAACTGCTGGCTCACATACTCGACATACTTCGCCGGCGGCGTTGGCGTTGGTCCCGGCGTATAGGTCGCAAACGGCGGCTGCGTATCGAGGCCGTTTCCATTCGCCCCGCCGAAACGACTCAACAGCTTGGGTGCCACCAGCACACCCGCGCCGATCAGGCCGATGACAATGAGCACCACCAGGAAAATGAGCGCTACTCGCCCCCCGCCGCCTCCGCGCTGCTCCTTGTCAGCCCGACCCGCTCGCGTGCCCTTGCCGGCTGGAGCGCTTCTGCCACGAGCGTCGCGCCCCCTGCGTGATCCCAATGGCGCAGGCAGCTCCTCACTGAGCGTACTTCCCCATACACCAAGCTGCTCGCCGCCGGCCGCTGGCATTCCCCACGAATCGTCGAGGGATGGCTGAGGGTGAGCCGCTCCTCTGGCATCGCCGCGATACCCGCCGCGCGCTTCCCCACGCTCCCAATCGCGCTCCGCCTGAGGGCCTCGGCCCGCATGCCTGTCGCGGCTTGACCCGCGCTCGTGGCGCCCATCATAACCGCCGCCATACTCCATATCCGAGCGGCGTCGCGAGCCCGACGAAGATGGTGGCGCCGCGCGGCCATAGTCCCGGCTTGAGTCATAGTCGTCGCCTCGTCCCTCCCGCCGCGAGCCGCGCGATGAACGAGGCTCGCCGCCTCCACCCCAATCGTCGTCACGTCCTGAGCGCGACGCTCTGCGCGGATGATCTTCCGGGGCATGCTCCCGCTTGCCACGCCGATAGTCATCACCAACGCCTGAAGGATCGTCTTTGGCGCCATAGCGCGCATCGTCATGGCGGTTGGGTTCACGTCGCTCGCGACCAGATGGTGGCATAGTTCCCCTCGCACGCTGAATAGGTGCGCGCGGATCGTCCATCGGATCGCGCGATCGAGACTCACGCGGTCGTGGATAATTCACGCTTCTGTCAGGATAATCGCCGTTATCGCGTGGATGTGACGGAGCGCGCTCGCGATGGGCATGGCGATCGTCTCCATCACGGGGCTGATTGGAAGCGGCATACTCCTCAGATTCACCATAAGGTGGCGCATCCCCCAGATCATCCTCATCCCTACGCGAGGCAGCCGAGCGATGCCCGTCCGGCTCAGAGGAACGCCTGCCACTACGCGATTCTAATGCGCGCGGCGCCTCCTGTTCCTCGTCATCGGCAAGCTTGGCGCCGCAAAAGATACAGAGCTTCGCCCCCTCCCGCACCGACCGCCCGCACTGCCAGCACTGCATATCGTTACTTCCCCATCGCCTGACCGCCCGTCCGTCCGACACCCCTCATCCCACAGGCGCGGAGTACCTTCCGAGGCTGTTTCTCCATAGCATACAGGAACCGCCAAGGCAGCAGTCGCTCTCTTGTCGCCTGTCTGCGCCTCGTACGCTCAGCGCCCAGCCAGTATAGCATATGCATTGCTTGCCCGATACCAGGAGCCAACATCCCCACGACTATAGCGAAAAACCCATCTATTCGTATCTCGTATAGCCCAAACGCCTGCCGCTTCCGCATAACCTTCGTCCACTCAAGTGGCACCATCTCCCCATCCAAAACTGTTCCACATATCGCCCACCCGCCGCTCCAAAAAACCTTGACAAAATAGAAATTATGTTCTATAATCACACAGGTGTAGTCTACTAGTCATGTATGCTCCTCTTGCCGCGCGTCAGGATCGCCATAGGAGGAGCACGAGCAGATGTCCTCCGCGTCCCAAGCAATCATAGAGAAAGGACTCGCCCGTGCTCTCCCCACTCCCACTCTCGACGGCACAACTCCTCGACC
>DASVOW010000990.1:0-1602 GCA_036383155.1 Ktedonobacterales bacterium | reverse complement strand
ACAACTCTGGGCGTCATGCGGGATACCCTACCCGCACCTGCTCGACCGGCTCATAGCGCTCGCCCTCGACCGCGCCACGGCGTAGTGCGTTGCGGGGCACACTGCGTCATTGGACTGGCGTCGTACTGGAACGGCTACTCGTGAGGTGGCGCTTGATTCGGCAGCAGACACCCAACTATACTGAGTGGGTGTGCGCGTGCAATCACGACGATGCGTTTCAGGAGGGCTGAATGGGGCAGTATTCGATAGCGGTGCTCGGCGGCGATGGTATCGGTCCGGAGGTGACGGCAGAGGCAGTGTGCGTGCTGCAGGCCGTCGCGGAGCGCTTTGGGCATACGCTGTCTCTGCATGAGGCGTTGGTGGGGCAGGCGGCGATAGACGCTGAGGGCGCGGCGATCAGTGACGAGACGATGGCGCTGTGCCAGAGCAGCGACGCGGTGCTCTTCGGCGCGGTCGGTGGCCCGGGCGTTGGCAATCCCAACGCGAAGCAGCAGCCGGAGAATTCGCTCTTTCGCCTGCGCAAAGAGCTGGAGCTCTTTGCCAATGTGCGACCGGTACGCCCATCTCCGGCGCTCCTCGGCGCCTCTACACTCAAACAAGAGGTGCTGCAGGGGGTCGATCTGGTGGTGGTGCGCGAACTGACCGGAGGGCTGTATTTTGGCAAGCCGAGCGAGATTCGCGAGAGTGCGGACGGCGCAACGGCGGTCGATACGATGGTGTATAGCGAGGGCGAGATCGAGCGGATCGTGCGCTATGCGTGCGAGCTGGCACGAACACGGCGCAAGAAGGTGACATCGGTCGATAAGGCGAATGTGCTGAGCTGCTCGCGGCTGTGGCGACGGGTGGCCGAGCGGGTGGCGCGGGACTACCCGGACGTGGAGATGCGGCACCTGCTGGTGGACGCGTGCGCAATGAACTTGATCCGGCAGCCACGCGACTTCGACGTGGTGGTGACGGAGAATATGTTTGGCGACATTCTGACGGATGAAGCGGCGATGCTGGCGGGGTCTATGGGCATGTTGCCGTCGGCAAGCCTGGGAACGCGACGCACGCAGCATGGGTTCT
The DNA here is from genome assembly GCA_036383155.1 of Ktedonobacterales bacterium. Classification (GTDB taxonomy): domain Bacteria; phylum Chloroflexota; class Ktedonobacteria; order Ktedonobacterales; family JADMIN01; genus DASVOW01. Next base: position 537 of record DASVOW010000990.1, on the reverse strand, counting down.
TTGGCCTCTATGAGCCGATCCATGGTTCCGCGCCCGACATCGCGGGGCAGGGGAAGGCGAATCCGCTGGCGGCGATTTTGAGCGTGGCGATGCTCTTGCGCCATTCGCTGGGGCTGGAGCGCGAGGCGGCAGCGGTGGAGCAGGCAGTGGAGCAGGTGGTGAAGGAAGGAAAGCGCACGGCGGATATCGCCGGACCAGGGGAACAGATCGTGTCGACACACGACATGGGGTCGGCGGTGGTGCAACACCTGGCAGGCAGCTAGCGCTGCACGACGAGCACACTGGTGAGCGTATTACCCCATTTTGGCACGGGGGGAGGGACCAAGGGCGCTCAATCGGTGGCGAAGGTCGGCCAGCTCGCGATTGAGCCGGCCGACACGCTCGCGGTCGCGCTGCGAGAGAGCGGCCTCGCCGTCAGCCTGTATGGCGGCGATGGCCTCTTCGGTGCGGACTATGCGCTCGCGGAGTAGCGACGTGTGGATATCCCAGCGCAGGATATCGCGCTCGCGTCCCATCTTCATGACTGTGCCTCGGTGT
>DASVOW010000989.1:0-3244 GCA_036383155.1 Ktedonobacterales bacterium | reverse complement strand
ACAGCCGCTCTCTCGTACACCGACACCCAGGCGCTGGCCAGAGTCCTGTCCGTCACCGACGACCAGCTCCGCGCCGCCCACACCGCCAGCCGCGCCGCCTACCTCGAACGCCACCCCCGCCCAAACGGCCCCGCCCGCCGCGCCGACCCCGACTCCTAACTCCTCGTAGCAGGCTGACACGGCCGTCACTCGCTGCTTAAGGGATGCGGTCTTCCTGGCTGCTGCCCGGGCATCGGCCGCTCTTCGGCGGTGGATCCATGCGCATGCGAGGCGACACTCCGACACCAATCCGGTGCCCATGTCGCAACTTCGCCCATTAGGGTGGCGACCCTACGTGCTCGCACAAGTACCATCCCGCCGATGGACGTCGGTGACGAACGGTGAGATCCGGGCTGTCGGCGGCACGTTCCCGCCATTCACTACCGATCCTGGTCAGCGCTGCAGCGTTGCTGGCTGCCGGCTGCGTCGCCGTTGCAGCCACGTTCGTGCCCCAGGCGGGTCGTCCATCCTTGCTGGCGCTCTTGGGAGTCCTCGCTCTGCTGATCGCAGGAGCCCGGCTTTGCCTAGCTGTCCGGCTCCTCGCACAGCGTGTTGAACTCGCGTGGGGCGAAGCTAGCTTCCTGTTAGCTTGCGCCCTCGCCGCTCCAGCGTGGGTTGTGATCCTCATGCCGCTCGCGCTTCTGTTGTGCTTCGTGGGCAGACGGTCCCCTATCAAGGTAATCTACAATATGGCGAGTTACACAATCGCCGCTGCCGCCGCATCAGCCGTCTTGATGCTAGGAAAGGCGTCACCACCGTTCTCCGGCGTGGAGCTGTTGACTCTCGCTGGCGCTGGTCTCGTCTTTGGGGCAACTACACATCTAGCGGTAGCCACAGTCGTCGCCGTCGTTCAACAGGTAACCTTTCTGACGACCTGGCGGGCTAGCGCTGGTCTTCAGGTAATTACACTGGTTGGCAATCTCGCACTGGCGGTTGGGACACTTTCGCTCGCCGAATATGGACCATGGGCGGTAGCGGTACTACCTGTCGCTGTCGCGGGAGTCCATCAAGCATATGAAGGGCGGGCACGTGGCTACGAGGAACGCAAGGCTGGACAGCGCCACGCCGCGGCAATCGGGCGACTGACGAACGACCTCGACGAATTGAGCATTCTCAGTCGTGCCGCGGAGGATGCGTGTCTGCTAGGCGACGTCGACGTAGTCGACATCGACCTTCCTGCTTGTCGGCGTTCCTCCCCTGTTCTGCACCGACATGTGCGGCGTGGAGAACCTTGGACAGGACAGTCCCACGAAGCGTCAGTCATTACCGGTACACTTGTGGCCGACCTGCCCGTGCCCATGGAAGATGATGGCGCATCAGGTCATCTTCGAGCGTGGATCATTGGAGGCGGTAAGGACCTCCGCCTTGGCAGATTTCAAGAGCAGGCATTACAAAGCCTCGCCAAGTATGCCGGCGCCGCGCTGAGAAACGCCCGGATACACGCAGAGCACACGTTTTATGCTACGCACGATCGACTAACCGGTTTGCCCTCCCGGCAGCTACTGATTGAAGAGATCGAGGATGGCAACTGCCGTAGTTCCAGCGTCGTCGCGGTCGCCCTACTCGTCGTCGACGTCACAGGCTACCGAGAGATTGCCGGTGCCCTAGGGCACGAGGTGGCCGAAGACCTGCTTGTCCGCATAGGGCACCAAGTCGAGCGAACCGCTCTAAGCGACGAGTACGTCAGCCATGTGGGGACCGATCAGTTCGGCATCTACCTACCGTCGGCATTGAGTCCGGCCCACGTACACGAGCGAGCGCTCGCATTCCTAGGCGCCGTCGCTCAACCAATTGAACTGGATGCGTCGGATCCGCCAGCAGCGCAGGTGTCACTTCGCGCGACAGTCGGCGCTGCATATTCGCCAACCGCGGTCGGCAGCGGCTCAGAGCTTCTGCGCCAAGCTACCTTAGCGCTAACCCAGGCTCGTTCAGACAACCTTACGGTCGGATTTTACGACCCAGCCAAGGACCAAGTGAACAGTCCTGCTGCGATCGTTCTTGCGTCGGAACTCCGCGCTGCGCTGCGTGGTAATCAACTCGATCTTCACTACCAGCCGATCATCGATCTACCGTCGGGTGCTCCTTTGGCGATGGAGGCGTTACTTCGATGGCAGCATCCCACGAGGGGCATGCTTTATGCGCGGGAATTCGCTCCTATTCTCGAGCGGTCCTCCGAGCACCCGCGAGTAGTCGCCTGGCAACTGGATAGAGCGCTGCGTACACGGCAAGCTTGGGGCGATCGTGACCTTCCGGTGAGCGTCAATCTCGCCGTACGATCCCTATTGGACCGGCGCTTTCCAGACCAGGTCTTTGCGATACTGGATCGAACGGGCGTCTCCGCAGGACAGCTGATGCTAGAAATCAATGAGACTGCGATGCTCGCCCAATTAGGTTTGGTCGACGAGGTGCTTACTGATCTCCGAACGCATGGTGTTCAAATTGCGATCGATGGATTAGGGTCGGGCACTAGTTCGCTGTTTAGTCTACTTCGTTTGCCTGCAACGCACATCAAGGTCGACGGACACTTCGTCAGACAGATGCTCGTAGATCCGGAAGCTATGGCGATTGTCTGCCTCGGGCTGGACCTCGGCCGTCGCGCCGACCTCCATTTCGTCGCTACCGGGGTGAACAGCTCTGAGTTGATTACTGTGCTGCAGCAGTACGGCTGTGACACCGCCCAGGGACCCCACCTGGTGCGGCCACTCTTGGCAGATGAGGTGCCTGCATATCTCGCGAGCGCACCCGAGATACCGGACGTTCCGGATGCTTCTGTTGTGGCGCTCGATACTCGAAGACGAAGTCCAATCGTGTAAGGCCAGGCTTCCCAATCACATAGCATGCTAGGAGCTGGCCCAGCCTGACCTGGACACATGGCTGGTGCAAAGTTCGGGGATGAGACCGCTGGCCAGGCCGGCCGGTTCGGAACAGGAAGTCCCATAGTGCTTCAGAGCGTCGCGGCCGGCGACGCGCGGGCCTGGTACGCGCGGGGCTTCGGGTCGTACTCGAAGCGGGCGACTAGTGGCTCGACGATGACTGGGCCGGTTCATGTCAGTCCTATGGAAGCTGGCGCGGCACACTGGGTCGGTGAACCTGCCGGCGCCGTGTGTTGTCGTGCTCGTGGGTCCTGGCGCGTCCGGGAAGTCGACGTGGGCGGCGGCTCAGTTCCCGGCGGACGTCGTCGTGTCCAGCGACCGGCTGCGGGCTC
>DASVOW010000988.1:0-3377 GCA_036383155.1 Ktedonobacterales bacterium | reverse complement strand
GGATGACGGGGCTGAGGCCGGTGAAGATCCAGCGGTCGAGGTAGTTGAGGAAGTTGATGATGAACATGAGCCAGAAGACATAACTGGCGTAGCGCGCGGCGCGCTTGGCTGCGCCGGTGTCGGGCGCGCTTGTCTGGCCGGTTTGTTCCGTCTCGGTGAGGGTTACGTCGCTCATGTGGCTCCTCTGAGGCGGGGCGAATGGCCACCGCGCAATGTGGGGCGCAGCGCCTACCAGTCCGCAGCGTTTGCGGAAGAAGGCGACGGCGCCAGTCCAGCAGATCATTCGGCGGGTGAGATGGGGAGATGTGATAGCCGTACACGACGTGGGTACAGATCGCGAGATGCTGCCAGGAGATGAGCCTTGCAGCCGCATTCTAGCATGGCATGGAGTGCGGCACAAGACGGGAGTTGTACTTACTGACCTTTGCATGAAGGGCTAAACATGGTAGCGAGCCTCTCAAAGGCACACCTGTATGACCGTCCGCTTGTGGCGCAGGCCCTTCTTGCCGCGGCCAGAATGGCGCCGGAACGCCTCGACCCCTCGCTCCCGCGCCAGCTTTAGCCATTGGCTGATGGCGTGGGGCATGACGCTCGAGCGCGACAGCGAGAGCGACAGCGACAGTCGTCTGATTCCAGCCCTGCTGCTGCGGCTCCCAGGTGCGTCGCCGGCCTCCTTCGCGCCAGTCGAGCCGTGCTTCCCTCATGCCCATGACGCCAACACGGCATATCTGGCGTCTCTTGCACCGTCTATGCGAAAGTTAAGAAGATGGAACCGCGCCAACGGGCCGCTGGGAACAAAACGTCCCTGGTGTGTGCTGCGCAGGTCTAGCGCGAGAGAAAGGCGGGTCGGCAATGACCAACCACATCCCACCAACGATGACCTCGTTTGGCGCACGGGGGCCACTTCTCGCGTCCTCCCTGGTCCGGAATATGGCGCTGGGCCAGTTCTTAGAGACCTTCCTGGTCGCAGCGGTGGCGGCGATCCTGGCCATTCGCGCCTTCCTGAGCGCCACGGGCTATCCTCGCTTGGGCGGCGGCGGTTTGCATATTGCGCACATGCTGTGGGGTGGGCTGCTCATGCTGCTGGCTCTCGTGCTGCTGCTGACCTTTCTGGGCAGACGCATCCAGGCTCTGGCCGCGTTGATCGGCGGTGTCGGCTTCGGCACGTTCATTGATGAGCTAGGCAAATTCATCACCAGTGATAACAACTACTTCTTTCAGCCCACGATTGCTCTGATCTACATGCTCTTTGTCCTGCTTTTCTTAACGTTTCGCGCCCTGGAATATCGCCAGCCGTTCACTCCTCAGGAACGGCTGGCCAATGCTCTGGATCTGGTGCGGGATGTGGCGCTGCGCCAGACCACTCAGGCTGATCGTGCCATGACGGAACAGTTGCTGCACGACAGTGCGCTCCCCGAGCCACTGCGGGCGACCCTGAGTAGGCTGCTGGAGCAGGTCGAAGTAGTCCAGCCGCCCTACAACAGCAGCCTGGGGCAGATGCGCCTGCATCTCCAGCAGCGCTACCGGCGCTTGATCCAATCTCCCAAGTTTGTTCGGTTGCTGATTGGCGGCCTGATCCTGTATGCGATCCTCTTTGTCATGGTCCTTGTCCTGGGCGGATTGGGCCTCGCGCTCCGAGATCCCGTCGGGGTGTGGCGCCAGCGCACGTTGACGACCATTGACCTTTGTTTGCTCCTATCGGGAAGCATCGCCGGGGGTATGCTCGTGCTGGGGGCGGTTGCCCTCCCAGGATCTCGCCTACGGGCCTACCAGTGGTTTAAGCGAGCGGTCCTCTTCTCGCTCTTGTTTGTGCAGGTGATGCTGTTTTATCAGCAACAACTAGCGGCATTGAGCTGGTTGGCGCTGAATCTGGTCCTCTGGTCCGCTTTGAATGCGATGATTGCCGCGGAGCAATCCCTCCCCAGCAGAGAGCAGGAAACGTAGGATCACCCCTGACCCATGCCCCGCCTGGGATTACCTGCGAGCTTCAAGCTTGAGTTTTACTGACGCTTGCATGAAGGGCTAAACATGGTAGTCCGCCTGCGTTGACAATGTGTCCACTATCGTGCTCAGAGAGCGATGCGGGACTGCGAGGCGACTGGCTCAACCAAGTTGGTTCCTCCCTGTTGCATATGATGTCATATCACCGAGGTGTATCGGGAGAGGGTGTGGCGTGTGTTGGGTATGTAACGCTGAGAGATGGTACGATGCGAGCATGATACGTGCTTATGCATCCTGTTTGTGTGAGAGCAACGAGGAATGGGTGCTGGTCGCGCTTTATCCGATATTGCTGCCTGAAAAGGAGCTTTGCTGTGGCTGAGCTGCCTGCGGGGACAGTTACCTTCCTTTTCACTGATATAGAGGGTTCCACGAGGCTGCTCCAGCAGCTTGGAGCGCGCTATGAGCGTGTGCTGGCTGATCACCGGCGGCTGCTGCGCGTGGCGTTCGAGGCTTATGGTGGGCACGAGGTGGATACGCAGGGTGACGCTTTCTTCGTCGCATTCAGCCGGGCGGCAGACGCTCTCTCATGCGCGGCGCATGCCCAGCGGAGTCTGGCGGCGCACACGTGGCCCGACGGCGCTGCCGTGCGTGTGCGGATGGGACTGCATACTGGTGAGCCAACGCTGGTTGGGGGTGGCTACGTAGGGCTGGACGTGCATAGGGCGGCGCGCATCTGTGCGGCTGGATACGGCGGACAGATTTTGCTTTCGCAAGCGACGCGCGACCTGGCGGATGGACGCCTCCCCGAGGGAACTGAGCTGCTGGATCTGGGCGAACACCTGCTTCCGGACCTATTGCAGCCAGAGCATATCTATCAACTCGTCTTGTCTGACCTCGCCGCCGAGTACCCCCCAATCAAGACACTGAACCGTCGCAGGCACAATTTACCGGCACAGGCGACACCATTGATCGGACGCGAACAGGAGATTGCCGAGGCGCGGGCGCTGCTGCAGGGCGAGACACGGATGGTGACGCTGACCGGGCCGGGAGGGATCGGCAAGACCCGGCTTGGGCTACAGGTGGCAGCGGAATCGTTGGACGCGTTCGTCGATGGCGTGTACTTCGCGGCCTTGGCCCCCTTGCGCGATGCTGGCCTGGTCGCGCCAGCTATCGCGCAGACGCTGGGGCTGCGGGAGTCCGGCGGCCGCTCGATCGAGGAGAGCTTGTGGGCATATCTGGCAGAGAAGCGTGTGCTGCTCATGCTGGATAACTTCGAGCAGGTGCTGGACGCCGCTGAGATGGTGGCCGGACTACTGGCGGCAAGTCCGGGGCTCAAGCTGCTCATCACTAGCCGGGAGGCGCTGCGGCTGCGGGGTGAACAGGAGTACCCCGTGCCTCCGCTCGCGTTGCCGGAGCCGCACGAGGCAGTGGATCGG
>DASVOW010000987.1:0-3478 GCA_036383155.1 Ktedonobacterales bacterium | reverse complement strand
GGTGATACCGGTCTGGTCAAGACCCACATTCGCCACCTGCGCCAGAAGGTTGAGCCCGAGCCGAATGCGCCGCAATACATCGTGACAGTTCCCGGCGTCGGCTACACCTTCATGGCCCAGGCCAGCTAACACAGCAGGCGCGCCCGCGCCGCCAGCTCCTAATAAGCGATTGTTCGCCCGGAGCGACTATGATATGACAGCCGCTCCGGGCATCGTTGTCCCTCGTTTCCGGTCGTGCTGCCGCTGCAACGCATCCCGCCATCAACTTACACACAACGATGTCGGTGGCTTGACAGCAGGCCTATGAGCACATGCGCCACGGTGTTGTTGTGAGCCACCCATCTGGCGATCTGGAGCGCGCGTTCAGAGAGACGGAGGCGGCTGCGCGCACCCGTCTCTCGCAAGCCGGATCACGTGGATGCACGCTACGGATGGCTAGCCGCTCCCTGTCCGTTGCGGATGGAGGAACCACCCTCGTTACAACACCACCTCGGTGTCATAGCGGGCCATCACATCAGCCATCTGCTGCCTCGTGGGAGATGCGGTGGTTTGAAAGAGCTGGCTCATTTCCTCAAAGTAGTCCAGATAGCGCCGCGGCGTAAACATGCAGAGAAATCGCGCGGGCTGCTCCGTCGCATTGCGGAACGTGTGTGGAACCCCGATGGGCACCATCAGGAAGGTTCCCGGGCCGGCCCGCACGGTTTCTGTCCCCACCACCATCTCCAGTTCGCCTGCGAGAACGTAAAAGCCCTCTTCATGTGCGTGATGGATATGCGGCGGAGGAGCATGCTGTGCCTGAGGCGTCAGTTCAAATTCCGCCAGCCCCAGCGTCCCACGGGTATGGGTGCCATCCTCCTTCGCGACCATCTGTACACCATCGCCCAGTCTAAGCCGGCGTCCTTCTCCCGCCTTGAGAATCTCAGCATCCATGTGCAACCCCATTCTCGTCTTCACCGGTCGTCCTTGCAGCAACCGGCCGAGGTGTTCGTCTGAAAGGTCCTCTTCCTTGAGGAGCAAGTCACACTCCCGCTCTGGACTGCAAATACACCCTCTGGAGCATTCTCTGGTGTTTGGAGGCTTGGTCGATTCAGTCTCTCGCCCCGGGATCAGTAAGTGCATACCTCCACCAAGCCATCTCTTCATGCCGTGTTCACATCCCGCTCTTTACTCCTCTCCCCCACCTTCCTTCTCCGTGTCCCGCCAACCGTCTCCTCACTGCATCATATACAAGCATACGGATATGATACCTGTCATAGCAAAGTAATGAGAGGCGACACTATGTGAGCCACCGCCCCGACCGTACACTTGAGACAGCGAGCGTGAGAACGAACTTTCACAATAGGAGCTGTCACATGAACACAGCAATCACCACGGCAGAGACCGACACCAGACAAGAGGGGCACACAGACACCGCGGCCGAGCCTGTCATCCATCTGCGCGGCGTGACCAAGACCTATGGCACCGTCCGCGCCGTCAACGGCATCGACCTGGAGATACGCCGCGGCGAGACCGTCGCCCTCCTCGGCCCCAACGGCGCCGGCAAGACCACCACCGTCAGCATGCTCCTGGGCCTGCTCACTCCTACGAGTGGCTCCGTGGAGATATTCGGCATGGCGCCCGACCAGGCGATCCAGCAGAGCCGCATCGGCGCCATGCTCCAGGAAGGCAAGCTCATGCCCGGCGTCCGGGTTGGCGAGCTGCTAGACTTTGTTCGCAGCCTGCACCCCCATCCCTTACCCAAAGATCAGGTCATCGACATCGCCAGCCTGGAAACAATACTCGACCGCCGGGTAGATCGGCTCTCCGGCGGCCAGACACAGCGCGTGCGCTTCGCCTTGGCGATCGTCGGCGACCCCGAAATCCTGGTGCTGGATGAGCCAACCGCTGCGATGGATGTAGAGGCCCGCCGCGAGTTCTGGGTGAGCATGCGCGCCTATGCCGCGCGAGGGCATACGATCCTCTTTGCCACCCATTACCTCGAAGAAGCGCGTACCTCTGCTTCACGTCTCGTCATCATCGCCCAGGGCCACATCATCGCCGATGGCGCCGTATCCGAGATCCAGGCGCGCTACGGACAGCCCCAGGTCTCCTTTACCTGTCCCGCCATAGCCGGAGCCAACTTCGAGCGCCTGCCCGGAGTCCAGCAGTGCGAGATCGCGGGCCAGCGTGTCACGCTCTTTACCCATGATCCCGATGCGACAACGCGAGCGCTGGCCAGCGGCGATCTCCCCTGGCACGACATCGAAGTCAAGAGCAGCGATCTCGAAGACACCTTCATCCGTCTCGTTCACGACGCAAAAGGAGCACAAAAATGAAAGGCTACGTGCGCGCGGAGCTGCTGCGGACACTGCGTGATCCGTTCTATCTCTTTCTCGCCGTCGTTGTGCCCATTGGCTTCTATCTTCTCTTTGCCGGGCTCTTTGGCACTGGCTCCAACACCTACGGCAAGCTCGACAACAGCCTCGAATTGATGGTTGCCCAAGCCGTCTATGGCGGCATCTGGGCGTGCCTGGTCGCGACCGGCCCACGCATTGCCAATGAGCGCAGTAGCGGCTGGTTTCGCCAGTTGCGGCTCCTACCCATCTCCCCCTGGACGGTGCTCGCGGGGCGTGCGCTGGTGGCGATCCTCTTCGCGCTACCAACAATGCTGTTGATCTGCGCCACCGCCGTGCTCACACACGGCGTACACCTCACGGCGGGGCAGTGGGTATCCGTCATCGCCTCGACCTGGATCGGCGTCTGGCCGTTTGCCTTGCTGGGCATTGCGTTAGGCTACGTGACCAACGAAACGACCTCTTTCGGCGTAACCTACGGCCTGTATATGGCGCTATCTGCCGCTGGCGGATTGTGGGTGCCGCCCGCGGTGCTGCCCACCACCATGCAAAACATCGGCAAGACGCTGCCCACCTATCAGGCCGCTGACCTCGGCTGGCGGCTGGCCGGCGGACAAGCGCCAGAATTCATCAGTGTACTCGTCCTGGCAGGTTGGGCGCTGGTATTCCTGCTCATCGCCACCATTTTCGCCCGCCGCGCCGCACAAGTGCGCTAGATGCGGTTTCGAAATGCGATTGGTGCTACGGTCGAGCAGAGATTAAAGAGCGGCAAGGTCGACTTCGATCGATCAGAGGGGCAGGAGATCGTGAGTGAATACCGAGAGCCCAGAGACCGAGCTAGGAGCGCCTGGTATTTGCTCCAGCTTGGGAAAGCCTGCCCAGCGAAAGCAGATGCGCAGGTAGTTGACAAAGGTGGTGTGGTGCCGTTCCGTGAGGAGGCGCGCATCGGCACCTGGGTTCGGGATCGCGATCTCATACGCACCGCAGCCGCTGATGTCATACTTGTGCCACTCGTCAGGTGCAATAGGCACCAGCCAACAGTCGTGGGGCAGCGCCGCGTACGCGCGAGCGTCACATAGATCCTCGTCCAGATCGGGCAGATCCCATTCCTCCATGGAGAGGTCGCCGTATCTCTCCCGCCAAGT
>DASVOW010000986.1:0-1811 GCA_036383155.1 Ktedonobacterales bacterium | reverse complement strand
CGCTGCGCATAACAAGATTAATACATGCCTGCCGGTTCTGCGAGATGGGGCTTAGTTTTCGCCGTGATCCGTCACGGGTGGATGCGGCCGATCTTACCAGCAGTGCGCTCGGTGAACCAGAGGTTGCCGTCGGGGCCAGCGGTGATGCTGTACAGCCCGGCGTTGTGTGTGGGCACAGGGAACTCTGTAATTGCTCCGGTGGGCGTGATGCGACCGATGCGGTTGGTGCTGCGCTCGACGAACCAGAGGTTGCCGTCAGGGTCGGTGGTGATGCTCAGCGGCTCGCTATTGGGCATGGGCAGGCCAAAGTCCTTGCCGTATTTTTGCGGATCGTTGAGAAAATTCACGGGATCGAAATAGGCAATGTGGTTGGGAGTGGATTTGGATGCCGCGTACCAGAGATTGCCGTCGTGCCCGACGGTGATGCTGAGCATGCCACCGGAATTGAGATAGGGCAGCATCACAACGAACTTCGGTTGCCCATTGAGAACGAATGGCACTATCGCATCCGCATAGTTATTTCCGGTGGTGATGGCGAGGCCGGAGTACCAGATGGTGCCGTCACGCGCCACCGTAATATCTGTGGGACGCTGGTCGCGAGCGGCGCCAGGGTAGTCGGTGATCTTGCCGCTGGTGTCGACGCTGCCGATGCGAATCGCGTTTTGCTCGGTGAACCAGAGTATGCCATCGGCGGCACGAGCGATCCCATATACGCCGCTGTTGGCGGTGGGCACGGCGAACGCCTGGACGTGCCCACCAGGAGTGATGCGCTCGATGGCGTTGGCGCCAGGATCGGTGAACCAGAGGTTGCCGTCGGCTCCGGCGATAATGCTCAGGGGCGTCTTGCCAATGCCGTTGAGCGAGTATTCGACAATGGTTCCCTGCAGATGTGCGGTGGCAGTGATATGTCCGCCGAGATGCGGGGTATTCTGCCTAGCGAAGAACATGCCTACAAGAGCTGCGACGAGTACGGCGGCAGCGACGGCGCTGAATGCGGGGAGACGACGACGACGCGGCGGGCGAGGCGTTCCAGGGTGGGTAGGTAAGGGCACGTATACGGGAGCAGTGGGCTCGTCGAGCATCTTTTCGATCTCCTGTGGCTGAAAGAGTGGAGTGGCGGCGAGCGTCCCGGCGTAGTGGCGGCGCGCGGCGGAGTCGATCACGTCGTAACCGGCTAGCTGCGCGCGGCACCAGGCGCACGTCGCGAGATGGTCGCGCAGGGATGCGGCTTGCTCGGGGCCAAGCTCGTCCGCGTTGAGCAGGGGTAACAGGGGCGCGAACGCGGCGCACAGGGGCTGAGGCTGTGGCGGCGTTGGTTTATTGTTGTTCATCGGCGTGTCCGTTCCTGTTGCCGGGTATCGCGGGCTGCGGCCATGTAGGCGGCGCGCAGCCGTTGCTTGGCGCGTGTCAGGCGTTTGCGAGCAGCTTCCGGCGCGATCTCGACGATCTGGGCGATCTCGGCTGAGGTGAAGCCCTGGACGGCGCTCAGGAGAAAGCAGGCGGCATCGCGCGGGCCAAGACTGAGCAGCGCCTCGCGCAGTAGCTCGGCCTCGGCGACACGGTCTTCGAATGGCATAGGGTCGTGCCATGGCAGATCGCTCGCTACATCATCACCGGCGGCGTCTAGCGACTCCCAGGCGATGATGTAGCGCCGCCGCATGATGGCTGCAGCGCGGCAATAGGCCACGTGGAAGAGCCACTTGCGGATGCCCGCCTCGTCGAGGTCGCCCACGAACGGCGGTGTGCCCGCTTTGACCGCGCGCCAGGCGTCCACGAAGACATCCTGCACGATATCGCGTGCCAGCTCAGGC
>DASVOW010000985.1:0-2472 GCA_036383155.1 Ktedonobacterales bacterium | reverse complement strand
CTGCCTTGCGTGTGCTGATCAGCTGGATGTATGTGAACACGGGCAGCCTGCTGTTGTGCCAGCTCATGCATGCGAGTAATACAGCCTTCCTGGTCATCCTCGGCGCGCCACACATCTCAGCCGCAGAGGAGACGCGCTCGTACGGACTCTACGCAGCCATCTTGTGGGTGATTGTGGTCGTGGTGGTTGCGCTGGATGGCGCCGACCTACAACGCAAACCAGTACGTACGAGTTAATGCGCAGGTCAGTGGAGCGTGGACAACCGGATAGCGTTATGCGGAATCGGGCGATATTTGCGGGCTCCGCAATCGTGACTGGCTGATGCTGTACTTGCCGCACATCTTGACAGCCCCACACTTGCACGTTATTCTGTACCTATCGGTACACAAAGAGGGTTGGGGTATGGCCCAGGTAGAGCAGGCACAATCGAATACGGGGCCAGGGCGGCCAAGCGACGCGCGCAGACGGCTGGTGCGCGCTGCCATGACGCTGATCTTTGCGCACAGCTATGCCAGCGCCAGCGTCGATCAGTTGTGCAAGCAGGCCGATGTGGGCAAGAGCAGCTTCTACCACTTCTTTGAGTCCAAGCATGATCTGGCGCTCGCCACGCTCGACTACTACTGGGAGCGGTTCAAAGAGCGCACGCTCGCTCCGGCGTTCGCCGAAGAGGTGCCGCCGCTGGAGCGCGTCGTCCGGCTCTTCGACCTTGCCTATGCGTGGCAGAGCAAAGTCCGCGATGCGTCGGGGCATATGGTCGGCTGTTTCGTCGGCAATATGACCCTGGAGATGGCCACGCAAGACGACGCGATCCGCGCCAAAGTCGACGACATCTTCAGGGAATGGACCGGCTACTTCGAGCAGGCGCTGCGTGGCGCGATGGCGGCTGGCGCGATCCCTCCCGCCGATCCTGCACTTGCCGCCCAGTCGTTGATTGCCTATCTGGAGGGCGTGCTGCTGCTCGCGAAGGGACGCAACGATCCGGAGATCATCACGCGGCTCCGGACCGGCGTCTACCATCTGTGCCGGATGGGAGGCGCCCTGCCTACCGGCGCCTGATTATTTTTTTGCGCCAATTGTGTACCAATTGGTACACAATAGTGCGTTCAGCGCGTACCTGTGGAGAGCGGCCTGCTGGTCGAGGCGCAGTGTCCACACATACACGCCGGACAGGGAGAGTACGCTCGTGTATGGAGCGAGCGTCTGGAGGCGTTATGAAGCACTCGACGTTGTCGATGGAGAGGAAGACACGCGGTGATGCCGCGACCCATCATGTGACGCTCGCCGACGGTGCGGCGGTGACGTTGCGCGAGGCAACCAATGAGGACGCGGCAGGCCTGCGCGACATGGCGGCGCGGCTCGGACAGAACACTTACTGGCTCTATTTCCACATCGGCGCGCGCTACAATGACATCTGGGCGGAGCGGGTGGCAGCGCTGGGGCAGCGCAAGAGTGCGGATGAGTATGCGCTGGTGGCCGAGGCTGAGGGGCAGATCGTCGGCGTCGCGCGCTTCGAGCCGGCAGATCACGAGCGAGCCACGACGAACGCTACGGGCGCGGGATCGGTGGATCTCGGCATCTTGCTTGCCGACGACTGGCAGGAGCGCAACCTCGGACGGCATGTGCTCTATCACCTGGCGAGCGAGGCGCGCCGACGCGCGATTCCTATGATGGTTGGCGATATTCTGTGGGAGAACACGCGTATGCAGCGCCTGGCGCGGCGTGTCTTCCCCGGAGCGCAGGTCAAATATATGGGCGGCGGCGATTGCCAACTGCTGCTTGCTCCCGATGGACTGGCTTCCCCCGTCGATCTTGGAGTTGCCTGCTAATAATCGGTACTCTGTTAGCATTGGAGGACGACGTTGACCACCACGACGACAGACGACCACCTTCCAAGCGGGCATGGCGAACATCTGGCGCGCGCGATGTGGCGCATGCTGGAGCCGTACCATGCCATGCTCTACTTCGCCCCGGAGGGGCGTGAGGCATTCACCGGCGCCGGGCTCAAGGGCTACTGGATGGGCTATTTCGCCTCACGCTCGGCACCGCTCGGCACGCCATCCGCCAATCTCGTCGCCGCCATCTTCTACAATTTCCATCCGCGTATGGTCGCCCGCTCCATCCCCGATGCCTGGCGCTTCTCTACTCCCGAGCGCGTGCTTGCGGCGCGCTATGGCGGGGCCGATGCCGCGCTACGCCGTCTGTTGGGCGACCGCATCGCTTCGGCGGAGATTGCCGAGGCAGCCGCGCTCGCACGCGCCGCCGCTGAGGCGTGCGATGTTGCGGGGCGTCCACTCTTTGCGGCGAACCTGACGCTGCCCTGGCCGGACGAGGGGATGCCACATCTGGTGCTCTGGCACGCGGCGACGCTGCTACGGGAGTATCGCGCCGACGGGCATATGGCATCGCTGCTGGCGGATGGGGTGGATGGCTGCGAGGCGCATGTCACGATTGTGGCGACCGGTGCGATGCCGC
>DASVOW010000984.1:0-7652 GCA_036383155.1 Ktedonobacterales bacterium | reverse complement strand
GCTGGCACAGTGTTCGAGATGTGGGCGCGATCTCCCCACCGGCGCGCGCTTCTGCCCAACCTGCGGCGCTGAGGTGCGCGAGGGACGCCAGCGGCTGGCGACTGGGTTGCTGCCCACACAGAAGAAGCTGCAGAACCGCTATGTGATCGTGGATCGCCTGGCCCAAGGCGGCCAGAGCGCAGTGTACCTTGTGACAGATGCCTTTGATGGCGGCAAGCAACGCGCCATCAAAGAGATGAGTGAATCCAACCTCAGCGCCGAGGAGCGCGAGCATGCCCTGAACGACTTCATGCGTGAGGCGAACATGCTGCGAGCGCTCAGCCACCCGGCGCTGGCCAAGGTCTATGACACATTTGTCGAGGGGCAGAAGCAATTTCTGGTGATGGAGTATGTGCGGGGACATAATCTCGAAGATGAACTGATCCAGGTGGGGCGTCCACTCGAATGGGATCGCGTCGTTGGGTGGGGCCTCGCGCTCTGTGACGTGCTGCAGTACCTGCATAGCCAGAATCCGGCCATCATCTATCGCGACCTCAAGCCGGCGAATGTGATGTTGACGCCTGAGGGGGCCATCAAGCTGATTGATTTCGGCATCGCGCGCTGGCTACATCCTATGCGCGCGCGCGACACATCCCAACTCGGTACGGACGGCTATGCGCCGCTGGAACAGTATAGCGCGCGCTCCGAGACGCGCTCGGACCTCTACGCGCTGGGCGCATCGCTCTACCACCTGCTAACCGGGCGCGTGCCGGAAGCGGCGCCTACACGCATCGCAGGGCAATCGCTCACGCCGATTCGCACGATCAATCCACACGTACCAGAAGCGGTGGAGCAGGTCATCCATCGTGCACTCAATTTGCAAGCGCGCGACCGTTTCGACAACGCGCCGCAGATGCGCGAGGCGCTGCAGTGGGCGCGCCACCAGCAGTCAACCCCAAGCGATAGGCTGCGCACACCAAGCATGGCATCTGGTCCGTCTGGCGGACTGGTGGGGATGACACCATTTGCGGCGTCCGCACCTTCCGGCGCAGCTATCGGCCGGCCGGTGACAGAGACCATGCCGCCGCGTCTGCATATTACGCCGCTCCGCCTGGATGCGGGCTTCCTCGAAATGAATGATACATCGGCGATGTGGCTCGAAGTGAGTAATCGTGGCAGCGGGCAACTCTCAGGCACCAGTGAGACGAACATGCCTTGTCTGACAGTCGATCCACCGAGGCTCAATGCAGGCGTGACGCGCTTGCAGGTTCGCATCAACACGGCCGGACTGCGCCCCGGGCCGTACCAGTGTCATCTGGCGGTGCGCACCAATGGCGGCGATCAAATCGTCCCAGTGCGCTTCATCGTTCGCCCACCGATCGGTGCGTAGATGCGCGCTGTTCGAGTCGCAGCGAAGGTGGCTTGTCAGCCTGCCACCTTGATGTGCATGATATGGTGAGCGACACGTACCCAAGATTGCTCAAATATCAGTGAGGTTCATGTACATGGCGACACAAACAGCGCAGGTAGCGGTGATAGGCGGAAGCGGCCTTTATGCAATGGAGGGGCTGACGGACGTCGAAGAAGTACGCATGCGGACGCCATTCGGCGATCCGAGCGATGCAATCATGGTGGGCAAACTTGGAGACATCACGCTGGCATTCCTACCACGCCATGGACGCGGGCACCGTCTGACCCCGACGGAGGTGCCGTCACAGGCGAACATCTACGCTCTTAAGTCACTCGGCGTCGAGTGGGTGATCTCTGTGAGCGCGGTGGGCAGCTTGCGTGAGGACTATGCCCCGCTCGATCTCGTCGTGCCTGACCAGATCTTCGACCGCACCAAGAGTCGCCCCAACAGCTTCTTTGAGGGTGGCGTCGTGGCGCATGTGTCCTTTGCCGATCCGTTTTGCCCGGATCTGAGCGGATTGCTGTGGGATACGATTGGGGGTCTGGGCGACATCAAAGCGCACCGTGGGGGCACCTATGTATGTATCGAAGGGCCGCTCTTTTCGACAAAAGCTGAGTCACGCATCTATCGGCAGCTCGGCTGCGATATCATCGGCATGACGGCATTGCCCGAAGCGAAGCTGGCACGAGAGGCTGAGCTGCACTATGCGACTGTCGCCTGTGTCACCGACTATGATGTCTGGCATGAAAGCACAGGCAGCGTGAGCGTCGAGATGGTGGTGGCAAACCTGGCGCGCAACGTCGAGAATGCCAAGCGCATCATTCGCAGCGTCGTCGGGCGGCTTCCTGCTGCGAGCACGGCCCTCTCCTGCGGTTGCTCCTCGGCCCTGAAGAACGCGATTATGACCGAGCGCAGCCTCATCTCACTGCCACTACGGGAGCGCTATGGCCCGCTGATCGACAAATATCTTGCCGAATAGGGGCGCCATGTTCACGAACGCCTCGCTCACACGTTGATGAGAGCGAGGGTAGTGGGTTGCGGGATCGTGCCGCGACGGGTATAGATGCACCAATAATACCCCTACGGTAGCTATCAGATAGATAGGCCATTGGCAGTGGGGCCGGTGCAGCGTGATGTCGAGCAGCAGGAGTGGGGCAATGGACAATGGCAACAGGCGGCATGATATAGGAGGCGGGTCGCCCGCCCATGATGTGGAGGAACTGCACACGGCGCCACTGGTGCGTGGGGGAGGCGAGCCGCGCCACGCCTCGTATCCGCCACAAGGTCACACTTCGTATCCGCCACAAATGGGACGCACTTCGGGCCCAATGCCGCCGATGCCGGCGCACGTTGCCGCATCTCAGGTGAATTCCGCACCCGATCTCGCACCGTATGCGCCACAGCACCTACCACCGCGCCCAACGACGATCGCCGAGACGGAGCTGGAGGTGCCGGTTCTCGCGGAACTGGCGCTGAAGCATGTCGTGAATGCCGGCGTGATCACAGGCGGAGATCTGGCGCAACGTCTGCATCTGCCGCTCGCCGGTGTGGTCGAGGAAGCGATCAACGCTCTGCGACGCGAAAGCCTGGTGGAGCACGTGAGCGCCAGCGCGACGCTGCTCGGCGCGGCGGGGATGAAGCTGCGCCCCACGGATCGTGGAACGCAAGCCGACCGCATCAATCGTGAGAAGAATGGATACGTTGGGCCGGCGCCGGTCTCGGTGCGGGCATACGAGCGGATGCTGCGGCTGCAGGCAATCAGCGAGCGCACAGTCAAGCGCGCGGATGTCTGGCGGCGGCTGTCGCATCTGGTGCTGCCGGATGAGACCATTGATGGGCTGGGAGCCGGACTGGGTAGCGGAGGGCCGATCTTCCTGCACGGGCACTCAGGAAACGGCAAGACGTCGATTGGCGTGTCTATTCCACGCATGTTCGGCGGGGGTATACTGGTGCCGCATGCTGTGCAGATCGATGGTCATATCATGCGTGTCTTCGATCCGAGCATGCATCAGCCGTTGCCCCTGGATGCCGCGGCCTCTGGGGCAAAGATCGACGAGCGCTGGGTCTACTGCCAGGTTCCGTCTCTGCGCGCGGGCGTGGATCTTAAAATGCATCAACTGGAGTTGCACTTCAACGAGCAGCACCACTATTATGACTGCCCGATTCAGTTGAAGGCGGCGGGTGGTGTGCTGCTTGTGGACGATCTCGGCGGGCAGCAGTACACGCCGGAGGAGCTGCTCAACCGGATGCTGGCGCCACTGGCGACGGGCGCGGACTACCTCACTGCAGTCAGTGGCAGGCAGATTCCGCTGCCCTTCACGACGCTGCTGGTCTTTGCGACGGCGAAAGAGCCGGGCAAGATTTTGAGCGAGGCGCTGCTGCGACGTCTGCCGTGTAAGCTGCTCGTGCCCGATCCGACGGAGGAGCAGTATCGCGAGCTGATGCGGCGAGCCTGCCAGAGCGCGAATATCGAGATGACTACCACCGGATTTGACTATGTGATCGACCGGTGCTACATTCGCGGAAACCGCTCGGCGCGCGCCTGCCATCCGGTGGAGCTGGTGCGACTGATCGGTGCGACGGCGCGCTACTATGGGGTTGCGCCCGCGCTGACGCCGCAGCTCATCGACATGGCCGCGGAACTGTATTTCGTTTGATAACACGCTGGAGGAGGCGATGCTATGTTGCCGATAAGCGACGATCCGGGGCCACGACGGCGCTTTCCCATCGTCAACTATGCACTGATCGCGATCAATATCGCCGTATTTGTATACGAGGTGATACAGCCGAATCAGTGCTTTGAGCTCGCCTATTCCACGGTTCCAGCCGGCATCGTCCACAACCATCCGTACGCTATCCAGGGGTGTCCATTCGGGCAGCCATCTCCGGTCTACATCACGCTGCTGACATCGATGTTTCTGCATGCCAACCTGCTGCATATCGCGGGCAACATGCTCTACCTCTTCATCTTCGGTGACAACGTCGAGGACCGCCTAGGGCACATCCCTTATCTCATCTTTTATCTCTTCTGTGGCCTCGTGGCCTCGGTCGCACAGATCGTCGTCATGCCGAACTCTGAGCTTCCGAACCTTGGAGCGAGTGGGGCAATCGCAGGGGTGCTTGGCGCATACCTCATCTTCTATCCGGGGTCGCGGGTACGCACGATCATCTTCCTGGGCTTCTTCTTCACGTTGGCGCGGCTCCCGGCAGTGCTCGTCATCGGCCTCTGGTTCGTGCTGCAATTCTTTAGCGGCCTAGCGACCCTCTCGACCAATCCGCAAGCAGGAGGTGTGGCGTACTTCGCCCATATCGGCGGATTTGTCGCCGGGCTTCTGATTGCGTTGGCGCTCAGGCCACTGGTTAAGCAGAAGGAATACAAGCAGTCGTATCCCTACTGGCCGGCACATCCCGACATGAACGACTATTACCGCAATACGCCACGGTATTAGCCGAGGCGGGCAGTTGAAACCGCGGCCGGTGTCTAGGGCGTGGCAGTCAATTGGCGGAGAATTGACTGCCAACTTGCCACGCATGCGTGTGCGGACGGGAATCGGGCGGCCGAGGCTTATGCTTCGCGAACAATGGCGCGCATGCTAATGGCGGTAGCGGCATCTGGCGTGCCATGCGATAATGAGGATTGAATTCCTAGCGCGATGATATATCACCGCATGGCACACGTGTACTCACTGCCCACCGTACGGCAGGCGGAGGTTCTCTATGCTTGGCCATCTGCCAGAAATGCTTTTCCTTGCCGCACTTGGCTTGCTCGTCTTTGGGCCAAAGCGCGTGATCGAGATGGGCTCATCGTTGGGGAAGGCGCTCCGCGAGTTCCAACAGGCTACCAAGGATATGAACCTGTCGAATCTGCTGACGGGAGAGGAAGATACCTCTAGCTCGTCCAACTCGTCCACACTGTCGCGCCTGAGCCAGATGTCGCAGTCGTTGACCAGCGAGACGCCGCCGCCAGCCGAGCATACGCAGGCCAGCAGCGTCGTCGAGAGTAGCCCCGATCAGGTGAATTAACCGCACAGACGGTCAGAAAATCATAGGTGGAGCAGGTCGTCGAACTGTGCGGCATCTTTGTGGGGACCGATCAGCGCGAGTCGCAGCCATTCGTCGGTGAAGAGCGTGCGTGAGACACGCTGTATATCTTCCACCGTCACCGCGTCTATGCGCATGAGGTTTTCGTCCAGCTCACGCACTTCGTTGAGCAGCGCCTCCTGTCCGCCGAGCCAGGATGCCACGCTATGTGTGTCCTCCAGGCGCAAGGCCATGCGCCCCTTGGTGTATTCCTTCGCACGTGTCAACTCCTCAGGACCGACCGGCTCGTCGCAGATGCGCGCCAACTCACGCAGGATCGCGCGCAGGGCCGCGGGTGTACGCTTGGGCTCGACGCCGGCATAGATGACGAACGCACCGGTATCGTGATAGTTCATTGGCGATGTGCTGACATCGTAGGCGAGGCCCTGCTGTTCGCGCACCTCGTAAAAGAGACGGGAACTCATCCCGTCGCCGAGAATGGCATTCAGCAGCACGAGCGTGTAATAGTCGGGGTCATTGTGCGCCAGGCCAGGTGTAAAGATGCAGAGGTTCGTCTGCTCTGTCTTGCGCGTCTCCAGGCGCACGCGCGACACACCAGCGGGGGGTGGGCATGGCATCCACAGCGGCACGGGCGCGGGCGACCAGTCGCCCAGGAGGTGCTCCGCCGCCGCGACGACCTGATCATGCTCGATGTTGCCGACGACGCTAAGCACCAGATTGCCTGGCACATAGTGGGCGACGCGGTAGGCGTCCAGCGCCTCACGTGTGATGGCGCCAACGGTCTTTCGGGTGCCAGCAACCTCGCGACCAAGCGGCAGATTGTTCGGCCAGAACGTCTCGTCGCCCAGCACGCCCACCCACTCCTGCGGGCTGTCGCGATACATGTTGATCTCTTCGGTGATGACGCGCCGCTCCTTCTCCAGCTCGACGGGATCGAGGCGAGGATGGCGCACCATGTCGGCGAGCAAACCCATGGCAAGATCGAAGTGCTGGCTGGCGATCTTAGCTGAATAGACGGTTAACTCTTTGTCGGTGGCTGCGTCGAGAACGCCGCCGACCCCCTCGATAGCCTCTGAGATGACCTGCGCGGTGGGATAGCGACACGATCCTTTGAAGAGCATATGCTCGATGAAGTGGGAGACGCCGGCCACTCCGGCATCCTCGTAGCGCGAGCCCACGCCGAAGAAATAGGCGATACTGACCGAGCGAACATGAGTCATTGGTGAAGTAAGGATACGAATACCGTTCTTCAAAGTGGCGCGTTGATACATGCGATGGTGTGTCCTTTAGCAATATGAAGTGTGCGACAGCAGAGTATAATTACCCAATGCTGCCCCCAGATATTATAGACACCTAACCGATGCGTCGCCAACGGCACACCCTTATTCATGAGTGTTAAGCGGGCAATGTGCTATGCCCGCGGTTGCGTAGCTATGGCGTAGGTAGCCCATAGGCTTGCACCAGACAGGATGCGCCAGTATGGTAAATTATGGGAGATTGTACGTACGCCGGTCTATAATACCTAGATCGACTATGCACAGATACCCATCTTGTGATGGCTGTTGACTACGACTCTTTGGATACGGCGATAGGCGATATATGAGTACAGCGAATGTTCGCACGACGCGCGCACAGCCTGGCTCGCCCGGCGCGGGTCAGCGCGAGGCGGCGATTGTCGTGGAGCACATGACGAAAACGTATGGCGAGCGTGTTGCGGTGGACGATCTTTCCTTCGAGGTGCGGCCGGGTGAGATCTTTGCCTTGCTCGGGCCGAATGGCGCGGGCAAGACGACGACCATCGAGATATTAGAAGGCTATCGCGACGCCGACCGTGGCACAGTGCGTGTGCTGGGGCTGGATCCACGTCGCGACGCTCAGGCGCTCAAACCGCAGATCGGGGTCATGCTCCAGCAGGACGGCATCTATCCATCGCTACGGACTGGCGAGGTGTTGCGCCTCTTTGCAGAGTTCTTCGCAGACCCCGAGGATCCCGACGAGCTGATGCAAGTCGTGGGGCTGACAGACTCGGCCAATACGCGCGTGCGCCAGCTCTCAGGTGGACAGAAGCGGCGACTGGCGCTGGCGTTGGCGCTGGTGGGCAAGCCGCGCCTGCTCTTCCTCGACGAGCCGACGACCGCGATGGACCCCCAGGCGCGACGCGCGACATGGGATATCATCCTCGACGCCAAGGAGCGCGGCACGACGGTGTTGCTGACGACGC
>DASVOW010000983.1:0-1513 GCA_036383155.1 Ktedonobacterales bacterium | reverse complement strand
TGCGTGCGCACCGCGTAGAGGATGCCCTTCCATGCGTAGACAAAGCTCATCAAGAACGATGCGCGCTCGACTCCCGCTCCCTCGGACTCACCCGCCGCCGGCACACCTGCCGTCCCCGCGTCCACAGCCCGTCCCACCGACGAGCGGTGCGCCTGCGCATGCTCACCCGCGACATCGCCACCACGCTCGCGGCGCGTTCGCCCGTCCCTGTCCGTCAGGTGTTGTGCTTGTCGCTTCTTCGCTGCCTCGGTGGGCGTCTTCGCCGATGCCCCAAACGGCGCCGTCGATGATGTTGGTGTAGCAGACGGCTCGAACGTTTTCATATCCCTGGCCTGACTGAGCATCGCATCATGAACGATGCGCGACGGCGCATGACCGCACGACGCACATCACTACTCCTCATTTCCCGATTCCCGCGGCTGCCAGCACGACCTCCTGATGCCCCACCATCGCCCGATAGCCGGCATCCGTCTGGTCATCGTACCCCACCAGATGGAGCACACCATGAGCCAGCAGATACGCCAGCTCCCGCGCCGCGCTATGCCCCGCCTGCTGCGCCTGCCGCTCGACCGCGTCACGAGAGAGCGCGATGTCGCCCAAATGCAGCGCCGCATCCTCCGGCGTCAGGAAAGCAAAATCGCTCTCCTCCGCCGCCACCTCATCCTCCCCATCCGAGGAATAGCCGTTCACAGCCACACCAGCATCGCCCGCATCATCAGAGACTGGCGCTTCCAGCGTGGCTGCCTCCGGCGCAAGCGCCTCAAGCTCCTCCGCTGGCTGCCACAACTGCTCTTCGGACGCATCCCCCCGTGGCGCATCGAGCAAAGGACACGACAGCACATCAGTCGATTCGTCGCGCCCGCGATACTCGCGATTGAGCGCTCTCAGCCCGGCGTCACCCGTCACCAATACGCTCAGCTCCACCGGCTGCGTCACATCCACCCGCGCCAGCGTCAGCGCCACCACCCGCCGCAGCGCCGCGTCGTCCAGCCCAAAGACCGTTTCGCGCAGCGCCTCCGCAGGCTCAGACGACATAGCCAGCACCAGCGTCTCGTCGATTCGACGCGCCGCCTCCGCCAACGCGGCCAGCTCCGGCGACGTCTCGTTCTCACTCATATCGCCGCGCCACTCCTCTATACACTCCGCGCAACATCCCAAAGAAATGCCGCCCACCAGCAAAGTAACCGCTGCCCTTCAGCATGTCCCTTCGCCTCGCGGCCCCTTCCCTCCAAGGGAAGGGGGTAGGGGGTTAGGTCTCCCTGGTACATGCGATCCGCACAAAATAGTATACGTTACCCACCGGAAGCCACACGTGCACTCAGGTGCACTCACGTGCAGACCTCGCATCAGTGAACTGCTGGCTATGGCACAATATCCGCTCCTGCACCTGCTCAATACAAAGGGTCGCTCCGATTGTTAGGCCATACGTCGCGCACTGGAAAGTGCTGGAGTTCAGCACGCAATGACCCTGCAGCCGCCCGGAGGTATGACCACCTCAGCTTGAGGTCCATCG